>CAVJGK010000067.1:0-7853 GCA_963648895.1 Lachnospiraceae bacterium
ATTAATTCACTCTTTTTGATCATTTTATCTTTAATTTTAGAAATGTAATTTGAATTTTCTAAATCATTAGAATTATCCAAGATGTAATTAGTTTCATCTCTAGCTACTTCAAACATCTTAAAATCAGAAACAATATTTAAAGAATTAAAATTAGGGAAACCGCTTTGTTCTACACCTAAATAATCTCCAGGCCCTCTTAATTCCATATCTTTTTCGGCGATGGCAAATCCATCGGAGTTTGTTTCTAAAAATTTTAATCTTTCTATATG
The DNA here is from genome assembly GCA_963648895.1 of Lachnospiraceae bacterium. Taxonomy (GTDB): domain Bacteria; phylum Bacillota_I; class Bacilli_A; order RFN20; family CAG-449; genus UBA3210. Next base: position 270 of record CAVJGK010000067.1, read on the forward strand.
TTCAGGTGTTTCATTTTCATCATAAACTAATATGCAAAAAGCATCTTCACCATTTCTTCCAACTCTTCCACGTAATTGATGTAAAGAAGCAAGACCAAAATTGCTCGCGGAATAAACAATCATTCCTAAAGCTTCTTTTATATCAATACCTAGTTCAACAATTGAAGTAGCAACTAGAATTAAAAATTCTTTATTTCTAAATCTTTGAATTAATAAAGACTTATCTTTTTCATTCATTTTCCCGTGTAATAATTCAATATTATCACCAAATTCCACTTTGAATTTATTATAGATTTCTAATGCGGAATGACTAGAAGTAGAACCTTCTAATATCTTAGGACAAACAATAAAAACTTGTTGATTTTTAGAAATAGAATAATTGATTAATGAAGTAATTTTTGATGAATTTTCATCAACGACTAATGTTTTAACTTTTCTTTCTTTAAATGGGTAAGAATGTAAAGTTGATACATCTAAATCACCATAAATAGACATTGATAAAGTACGAGGAATTGGTGTTGCACTCATCAATAAAATATCCACATTTTCACCCTTAGAAGCAAGTAAATTTCTTTGGTTAACACCAAAGCGATGTTGTTCATCAATAATGGCTAAACCCAGGTCTAAATAAGTAACACTTTTTGAAAATACGGCATGAGTACCAACAACAATCATATTAGGTTTAATCATCAAATCATCTTTAATTCTCTTTTTCTCTTTGTTAGATAAAGAGCCGACTAATAATTCAACTTGGATATCTTCATTCTTTAATAATTCTTTAAAATATTCATAATGTTGTCTAGCTAATGAATCAGTAGGAGCCAACATTACCCCTTGTTTGTTTCTTAAATAATTAGAATATAACGCAAGTAAAGAAACAAGAGTTTTACCACTTCCAACATCACCTTGTAATAAACGATACATTAAATTTTTTGAATTCATATCTTTATAGATATCATTAACGGCATTTTTTTGATCAGCGGTTAATTCATAAGGTAAGGTAGAAACAAATTCTTTTATTTTATTAACATTGATTTTTTTAGTCTCTATTTTAACTAGTTTTTTATTTTCATCTCTAATTAAGTGATTGGTTAAAGAAAAATCTAAACATTCAATAAATTTTAATGTTCTTAAGCCTTTTTCAACATCTTCATAACAAGTTGGAAAATGAACTTTATTTAACGCATCAACATAAGTTAACAATTTATATTTTTTAATTAAATAACTAGGTATTATGTTATTAAAATAATTTCCTTGTTGATCAATAGTTCTTTTAATTAATTTATGGAAGTTATCTTGGCTTATTTTAGAGTTTAAATGATAAACAGGTTTAAGTCTTTCATCAGGGCTTATTTTACCCTTTTTAATCTTAATTAAAGCCATATAGTTACCTTTTTTAGAATATGATGCAACTATGGTAAAAGGTTCATCAGTAGTCAATATTCTCATTAAATAGTCTTGATTAAAAGCTTTGATAGTATAAATAATTCCTTCATTACTTGCGAAAGAAAAACTACAAATTTTAATATTTTTTGCTCTTACATAGATAGGTTTAGAAATGATAGTTCCGTATAGAACATATCTTTGTTTATCTTCTAAAACATCTTCTGGAGTATATTCAAAAGACTCATAACGATATGGAAGATGATTTAATAAATCTTCTGAATCATATATGTGTAAATTATTAAGTTCTGGTTCTAATGTTGTCTTTAATAATTTCATATGCCATACTCCTTTCAAAAAAATAATATTTAAGTTTATCATTACTTGTTGATTGTTATATGTAAAAACAATCTTATTTATCATATTAAATATACCATGATTAATTGTTAAAATCACTATGTCAAAATTATATATTGTTCTTAATGTAGAGGTTAAAAACAAAAAAATAATGCTAATTAAATATGAAAGTAGAGTTCCAATAACTTTAAAAATTGAAGTTCTTATGATTAATCCATATAATACATTATTTATTCTATAAAAGACTTTTTTATTACATCATGAATTAGATCTTCAAATTGCATAATACTCCTAAAAATGATATATTATTTGGTAATTCAAAATTGTACTTATGCTTTTAAAGGTAAAATAAAGAAAAATCTCTCAGGATGGAAGGATTAAACTTATGAATAAAAAAGATTTTAAAAATATTTCTATGACAGGTAGAATAGCTTATCAGTTAATGTGTGCAGAAAGATATTTTATAAATAAATATCCTAATGAAAATTTCAAAGAACTATTTTCAATATTATGGCCAGTTACTGATGGTATGTATTTTGATACATTTTCAAATTATATTACTGAACTCAAACCAACTTACATGTTAGAAAAAGAAAATTATGAAGATGATGATTGGTTAGTTTTAACAAAAGAACAATATGAATTACTTAAACCATTAATACAAAAATTAGATCAAGAAGACGAAGATTTAATGGATACTCTAAAAGACCAAGCAGAAGTATATGCTTATAGCGTTGTTCCAAAAAACACAAATGAATCTATCGATATCATTTATGAAACTATGAAATATTTAAAAAAATATAATATAGATTTACCAGATATTAAATTATTAGAATTTTCTTCAATTACTCAAAAAAACGGTTGGGGAGATTCATTTGATGGATCAAAACTATCTATAATAATTAAATAATAATCTTATCGTTTTTTTTATTCTAATTTAGAATTTCTATTTTATCTTTTTTCTTCACTAACAAAAAAGATAACCTCATAATGTGAAGTTACCTTATTTTTTGCTTTTTCTATGAATATGAAATATATTTGTTTTATCTTTATGTGGAATTACTTTCCATGTAAGTTTTCTTGAGAATAAAGCTACAATATCAATAATGAATTGAATAGTCATAAAGATAGGATAAGTTAAACATACTCCGACTTTTTTAATAAAAGAAACACCTTTAATCTTATCTCTTTCAACAATAAATAATAATAGAGTTAATAAGAAGAATCCAAAATAGCCATATACTAAAGATCTTGCCATTCCGATTAAATATCCTCCATTGAATACTAAATCAGAAAAGGAATTAACTTCACCAATAAATATATCATGGAAACTATAATTAGTGAATATTGGTGCGACTAATAATAATAAGCATTGAATAAATCCAATTAAAAATAAAACTAAACAGAATGGGAGAATATAGATGGTAATATCATAAATGGAAAATCTTGTCTTAGTTTTCTTAGAAAATAAAGATTTAAATAAGTCTTTAATTCTTAAATAAAATACAAGTAAATGACCTCTTGCCCATCTTACTCTTTGTCTAAACATAATTTGAACATTAGTTGGTTGTTCATCGTAAAATATCGCATCATCGGTATATCTAATTTTATATCCTGCAATATCTTGATCAACGGTAAATTCCCAGTCTTCTGTTAAAGTAAGATAATTCCATCCTTTTTTAACACAAACACTTGGAATAACAAATCCTGTACCTTGTACACGGGCAGAACATCCTAATAATGATCTACCTCTAGATTCAATCGCATTACCTTGAACAAAGTAAATACCATAACATCCAGACATTAAGTTATAACCAAAGTTTTTCGAATTACGATAGGAAGTAACGATTGATTTTTTATCAAAATAATTAAATGCATCATTTAATTTTTCAATATAGTCATCTTTAATTAAATTATCTGCATCTAGAAGAATAAATCCATCATAAGAATTAATACCATAATCATTTTCAATGTTCTTAAATAAATAATTTAATGCACATCCTTTAGTTCCGCTTAAAGGATCATTATTTTCATATACTATAGCACCTAAAGATCTAGATACTTCCGCAGTTTTATCATCGCAGTTATGAGCGACTACAAATATATCAATCTTATCTTTTGGATAATTATTATTCTTGATGCTTTGGATTAAATTTCCAATGACATTTTCTTCATTTCTTGCTGAAATAACAATGCCGTATTTGCACATGTTGTCGCTATGAGGATATTTGGTTTTTTTGAAAATACCAACGATACCAAAGACGACAAAATGAGCCATTAAGATAGCGTAAATAATAAATATAACTTCACTAATTAAATTAACTATTTGTACGTAATCCATGCTTCTTTTTTCCTTCTAAAAGTAAATCGCGTTGATTAAAATATTTACAAATTTCTTCGTAAATTAAATCTGCAGTATATTCTGCGCCAAAGTTATCATGATAATTTCTTGCGTTTTCCGCGAGAGGTTCAAGTAATGATGGATTTGCGATATAATTTTCAATCATTTCAACAATCTTATCTACTTCAAATTCTTTTAAAGCGCATTTGACATTGTTAATGTAATAATTACCAATATCTCTTTCAATTAATGTTGCGAAATTAGTAATAATTGAAGGTACACCAAAGAAAGTAGGTTCTGCGATACAATTGCCACTTTTCCCTAAGAATAAGTCACTAGCTGCAATATATGGTAATACATTAGGTGTAAATGCCATAGGCATTAAATTAACTTCTTCAGTAGTCTCTAATGCACATAATTTTTTATATAATTCTTCATTTTTTCCACAGAATGGAATGATAGTAATTTTAATATGTTTTTTGGCCAAAACTTCACAAATTTTTTCAGTTTTACCAATGCCATATCCACCTTCCATTAAAGTAATTGTAAAATTATCTAAAGGAAGATTTAAATTCTTTCTATTAACCTTTTTATCATTTGGAACATCAAAAGCTTCATTTCTAATTAAGAAAGGAACTCTTTTTAAATTATCTTCATTATATTTTCTTCTCTTAATAGCTTTTTCATAGCCAACACTAGAAGCAACTAATGTTAAATTCGCTCTATATCTAAATAAACTATTCATTACTACATCAGGGCAATAACTAATTGTGAATATATCTTTAGTTTTTACATGTTCTGCATAATAATTGGTAGCCCAATGCGTAGAAAAAACAACATCAGGATTGAGTTGTCTCATATATTCAATTCCTGATTGACATGCACCTGGTATTAATCTCATAGTTGTATATGAAGATAATGTTGTACCCCAGAATTCGCTATTGATGGTTGCAAAGTATCCTAATAATCGATGCTTATTATAATCAACTACTTGCTTAACTAAAAATTGTCCATATTGTTTTAAAAATGGATCTCCTGAATCTTTATAAAAGTTACAAGTTATAATTTCACATTTTGAACCGTATTTTCTTTCAAATACTTCTTTAATCGACATTAGGGGCATAATATGACCTAGACCCGCTTCCACGTATGGAAATAATACTCTAATCTTTTTCATTTCTACTCCTCGGCACTAGCCGTATGTATATTATATACCTTTATTAGTCTTTTTACAAAAACAATTATATTAGGAATAGGCATATAAACACTTAATTTATAAAAAAACCGCCATTTTAGACGGTTTTTAATACTTATTTAACTATTCAACACCAACTATAAATGAATATACTGGTTGTTTTCCTTCAGTGATTTCAATTTCAACATCAGGATATTTATTAGATAATAATTCAGTTAATGCATCAACTTCTGAACTTGTTGCATCTTCACCAACAATTAAAGTGATGATAGAACTTGTTTCATCAAGCATCGATGTGATCATCTTATAAGCAGCTTTTACCTTGTTTGGATAGCAACAAATAATTGTCTTACCATTAATACCAATGTATTGATCTTTCTTAATATCGACTCCATCGATATTAGTATCTTTAATTGCAAAAGTTACTTGTCCAGATTTAACATTAGCGATAGCTTCTGTCATTTCGTTGACATTTTCTTCTAATGTAGCTTCTGGGTTAAACATCATGCATGCGACAAATCCTTGTGGAATTGTTTTTGCTTGGATAACTTTAACATCAGCTTCTTCATAAACATCTGCAGCTTGTTGAGCAGCAAGAACAATATTTGAGTTATTTGGTAAAATGATAACGTTCTTTGCGTGTACTTTCTTGATAGCTGCGACAAAGTCTTCTGTAGATGGATTCATTGTTTGTCCACCTGAAACTATTTCATCAACACCATATTCTTTAAATTTTTCTGCAATACCATCACCTGCACAGCAAGCAATAATTGCATATTCTTTTAATGGTGCATCTTTTGTTTCTTCCTCAAAATCATTCATTTCAGTATGATCTAAAGATAAGTTTTCAACTTTTACACGATTAAATTCACCAAATTGTTGAGCGTATGTAAGAATACCACCAGGAGCGACAGTATGTAAATGAACTTTAACAATTTGTCCATCTTTCTTATAAACAATTGAATTACCATGTGATTCTAAGAAAGAATTAAATTTCTTTTCAACAAACATCTTTTTACCGACATCAGTTGGTTCTTCTGGAAGATTCATAACGAATTCGACACAGTATCCATATTCATCGCTTGCTTCAATAGTTGTAGGAGCTTCTTTTTCAGTAATAGAAGTAACTGCATTCTTTTCAACAATGATGCCTTTTAATGCTTTTTTAAATCCATGTAATACTTTACAAAGACCCATACCACCTGAGTCAACTACACCAACTTCTTTTAATACTGGTAAAAGATCTGGAGTTCTTAATAAAGATTCACGTGCTTCTTGATAGAAGATTTCAAAAGCTTTTTCAATATCCATTTTAGGAGTGACTTTGTTTTCTAATAATTTTGTAGAATCTTTAATAACAGTTAAAATAGTACCTTCAACTGGCTTCATAACTGCTTTATAAGCAACTTCTCTACCATTTGATAAAGCTTGAGATAATTCAACTGCATTGATTGTTTCTTTGCCTTGTAAAGACATTGCAAATCCTCTAAAGATTTGGCTTAAAATAACGCCAGAGTTACCTCTAGCACCCATTAATAAACCTTTTGAGAATGCTTTTGCAATTTCGTAAACGCCTTTATCAGTTCTATTTTCAACTTCTTTAGCGCCACTTTGCATAGTTAAATTCATATTTGTTCCCGTGTCACCATCAGGTACTGGGAATACGTTTAATGCATCAACTTCAGGATAACAATTATATAAATAATTCGCACCTGAAATAATCATTTGTTTGAGCATTATTCCATCTATAGTTTTCATATAATCTCCTTCTTAAATTAGATATCTTTTACGCCTTGAACGTAAACATTGACAGCGACAGATTTCAAATTAAAAGTCTTTGTAAGATCATACTTAACTTTCTTTTGAACTGTAGTGATTGTTTCAGTAATTCTAACTCCAAAACAAACAACAATGTATATATCTACTTCAATTTGGCCTTTGCTATTCTTACGAACATATACGCCCTTTGAATAATTTTCTTTTTTTAAAATTTCATTAATTTCATCTTTTAATGAATGTTTACTACTAATACCAACTACACCATAACATTCTGTAGCTGCTTCACAAGCAACTTGTGCGATTGCTTCTAAAGAAATATTAACAGTACCATATTGAGTTTTCTTATCAATATCCATAACAAGCCTCCTTAATAGGTATGTTTATTTTATCATAACTTGTATACAATTTAAACTATATTTATAGTTTGTAAAAAAACTAAAGATACTTTTTTACTAAAAAAACTAATATATTTTCAAAAAAAAAGCCCGGCAGCTCGCTATTCTGTCCTTACGGATACCTTCGCCACTAC
>CAVJGK010000068.1:0-7845 GCA_963648895.1 Lachnospiraceae bacterium
GATTAAGACAAGAAAAAATATCTTCATTAAATGATGATATTGATATGTTTATTATTATTGGTTCAAATAAATCTTCCAATACGGATAAATTATATCAAATCGCAAAAAATAAATATAAAGATGAAGTTAAAGTGATCAAAGTAGAAAATCTTAATGATTTATTAAAATATGATTTATCAGGGATTAAAAAAGTGGCTATTGCCAGTGGAACATCAACTCCATTAAACATTGTTGATGAAATGGAAACTTATTTAAAAGGAGTTAATTAATATGGCAAAAAAAGAATTCGTATTAACTAAACAATGCAATCATATTGCTTTTATTATGGATGGCAATGGTAGATGGGCAAAAAAGAGATTATTACCTCGTCATTTAGGACATAAAGAAGGATGTAAAAGAATTATTGAAATCGCTCGTGCATGCCAAGAATTTAATATTAAAGCAATGACTTTATATGCTTTTTCAACAGAAAATTGGAATAGACCACAAGATGAAATTGATCATCTCTTTAATTATTTAGATGCATTCTTTAAAGATAATATTGAAGAATTCCATCAAAAAGAAATTCAAATTAGAGTGATGGGTGATATTTCCAAATTACCTTTACACACTCAAGAAACATTAAAAGAAGCAATTGAAGAAACTAAAAATTATTCTAAATTTATTTTCAATATTTGTTTAAATTATGGTTCAAGACAAGAAATTGCTTTAGCGAGTAAGAAAATCGCTCAAGACGTAAAAGATAATAAAATTAAATTAGAAGATATTGATGATAAATTATTTGGCCATTATTTATATTCTGATGGATTACCAGAAGTGGATTTAATGATTAGAACTTCAGGTGAACAAAGATTATCAAATTATTTATTATATCAATTAGCGTATGCTGAATTTATTTTCACACCTACTTATTGGCCTGATTTTAAAAAAGATAATTTAATTGAATGTTTAGAAGAATATTGTACTAGAAATAGAAGATTTGGTGGATTGGAAAATAAATAGTTTTTATTTGTTTTTATTCTAAAAAAATTAACTTTATTTACATAAATAAATTATTGTGCATTTTGAAATGTTGTAAACGCTTTCAAAATGCATTTTTGTTTAAATTTAGTATCTTACAATATATTATATAATGCAATTGATAAAGGAGAAATATTTATGAAATCAAGAAATTTATTTTTATCTTCTGCAGTTCTATTATCAATTTTATTTGTAGGATGTGCTTCTACTTCAAGTGAAAGTAGCCCATCTAGTAACGATTCAACTTCACAAGATGGCTCATCTAGTGGTTCTAGCGTTTCAAAAGATGAACAAACAAAATTAAATTTAGAAACTTTAAAGAAGAAAGTTAACACCGATATTGACTCACAATTAAAATCAGTCTCTATTGGTCAAACTGTTACGGATTTATTCACAACTGGTCTTTACGGTAACATTTATTTAACAATGAGTGGTACTTTAAATTATTGTTATGAAGAAGATAGTGTTACTTCAACTGAAGTTGATTACAATATTTATGATAATGATGTTGCATCATATAAAGCTAAATCATATCAAGAATCTGTTTTATATTATGCAAATAAAAACTATTCATTCCCTGAAAGTAAGAAGATTGCTGATTATGAAATCACTCAATATTTTGATGATAATAACAAAATGTATTTAGCAATGGAAGATAATTACAATGTTAAAAACTCAGACTCTGGGACAACAAGCTATCGTAAAGATTCTTTAGTAGGCCAAGGTTATAAGACATTTAAAGATCAATCTGATTATGTATTAGAAGCAAATGCTGGCTATTCAATTCCAGATTTAAATGCTCAATTCTTATCTTACGCAACTGACAAATATTTAGTTGCATCTGAATATGAATTAACAATTGAATCATATGGTGATGGTGAAGTTGGTGATTCTATCAGTGTTAAATTAACAACAACAGAAGAATCAAGTTTATATACTTTATATCCAAATATTGGTAATTATTATTCAAGTTATTTCTTAGATGCAAAAGTCGCTCTTTTAACTGAAATTACAGCAGAATTTGATATCACAGAAAATGGATATGAAATTTCTTATATGACAGTTGATGATGCATGCCAAATGTTACAAGATCCATATATTGGTTATGAATATACTGGCGCAGATATTGAATCAAAAGGTTTATACCTTTATGAAACAGAAGTCTTCTATGATAAGATCAAATATAACAAAAATGGTAAAAATGGTGAAAAGAAAGTTGTTGCTGAGATTCCAGGATTAAGTGAGAAGAAAGAAAAAATCAATGAAATTAAGACAAATGCTGCCGCTATTGATAAGACAGCAACAAAAGGTAAATTAACTCAAACAACAAAACAATATATCGGTGGATTATTATTCTACGGAGAAGATGTTTTATTCGAAACAACTTTCGGTGTACCACTAAGCCAATTCAATGGTAGTAAAACATTAACTTCTGAAACTATTCATTATGCAGATGGTTATGTAGTTACTAACGCTCATGATGAAAGAAGCCATTACAATTTTGCTTCAACTCCTATTTCATTAGATAGCCTTTATTCTAATAGCGGATTAGTTTATAACGATTGGGGTAAATATCGTTTAGTCTTTACAGGTTTTAATGCAACAGTACTTAATGAAGGTACAGAAAATGAAAAAACAATTGTATCTTATGACAACACAAAAGGTAAAGTTACAAAATATGCAAAAGACGGAAAAACGGTCATTGATACATATAAATGTACATATGATGAAGATACAGAAGTATTTACATTAACAAGTGATACTGATAAAACTAGCGTTACATTAACAATTGTTGATGGCAACTTTGTTAGCTCAAATGAAGATGTATTATCAAATTCAAATAAATTTACATTAAAGGATTATGATATTTCAAATGGTACAGATGAAAGTTCTTCTTACAGCTATACATCTATCTTAAATGCTGATGCTTCAGGCAATATTAAAGCAAGCATGACATCAGATGATAACCCAGCTTATCAATTAGATGATTATACATTATATTCAGCTTCTACATTATCTAACAATGGCTATACAGCTGAATCTTATTTAGCAGGTATCGTTGGTTGTAATACATTACTTTACAATTATTTAAATAATTATTATTTAAATGCAGCAAATTCAACTCTAGAATTTGTTGAAAATGCAGACGGTACAACAACTGTTAATATGACTTCAAGTGTCTCTGGTAAATATGAAGATCTTGCTCAAGCTATTGAAGATACAGAAACTGACTACTGGGATAGATATATGACAGATCCTACTTGTGGTGTTGATGTAGTATTAACTGCTACATTAGATTCAAAAGGCAGAGTAACATACTTAGATGTTGAAAGAAAATATATGGGTTATGAAAATTACTCATTAGTAACTTTAGATACTCCATTTGAATTTGGTAATGTTCATTTTACTCAAACTGTAAGTTATGATGCAGTTGGTAATTATGTAACAAGTTCAACACAAGATTAATTTATAAAGTTAAGATGGTGAAAAACCATCTTTTCTTTTATTTAATAAATAGGAATAGGAATTATTCCTAAAAAGTATTTACAACTTGCAAATCTTGTGCTAATATATAATTGCTCAATTAGATATATTATCTAATTAAGTGTTGATAAATCAAAAAACGTTGAGTATAATATTTACGGTGTTAGGTAAACACAAAAAGAAAGGAAGACTTATGGTAGGACAAATTCATTCTATTGAAACATTTGGTACAGTTGATGGCCCTGGAATTAGATTTGTTTTATTCGTTAAAGGTTGCCCTTTAAGATGTGCTTATTGTCATAACCCTGATACTTGGGATCCTCATTCCAACAATCAAATGACACCGGAAGAAGTACTTCAACAAGTCATGAAGTATAAAAACTATTATGGTGAAAAAGGTGGCATTACAATTAGTGGTGGAGAACCTTTATTACAAATTGATTTCTTAATTGAACTTACTTCTTTATGTAAGAAAAATGGTATCAATACTGCAGTTGATACATCGGGAATCGTTTATGATGAAGATAATCCAGAATTAATGAAGAAGTTTGATGCTTTACTTCAAAGTGTCGATTTATTCTTACTCGATATTAAACAAATCGATGAACAAAAACACATTAAGTTGACCACTAAGTCTAATAAAAATATTCTTAAATTTGCACGTTATTTAGATGCGCATGATAAGAAGATGTGGATTAGACATGTATTGGTTCCAGGAATTACAACTGGTGAGGAAGACCTAAGAAAGACTTATGAGTTCATACATTCACTAAAAAATGTTGAAAAAGTTGAAGTCTTGCCATATCATACTTTAGGGGTACATAAGTATAAAGAACTTGGTATTCCATATCGTTTAGAAGGAGTTGAGCCTCCTACTAAAGAACAAGTACAAATGGCTAAAAAGATATTAAGGGGTGAAGAATAATGAGCAAAGGAATTGAAATTATTGAATTCAGTGGCGAAAGCTGCGCTAATTGTTTGACATTGATGCCAATCTTAAATAGATTAGCGAAAAAATATGATGATGTAAAACTCAGTCATATTGAACTTGATGAAAAGTCAAAAGATATCATTGAAAAATACGAAATCGATCGTGTTCCAACTACAATGGTATTAAAAGATGGTAAAGAAATCACTAGATGTAGAGGTTTCCAACCAGAAGAAATTCTTGAACTTTGGCTTGATGCAAAAGTCGAAGAAGCAAGAAATATGTAATTTTGGTAATTAAGTGTTTAACACTTTTACAAATAAAAAAGAGAGGTAAAAATTAGTATGTACAAAAAGTACGAAGCATGGGAAGGATTCGTTCCTGGCAAATGGTGTGACGATGAAGTTAACGTACGTGACTTTATCCAAAAGAACTATACTCCTTATGAAGGAGATGCAAGCTTCTTAGAAGGACCAACAGAAGCTACAACTAAACTATGGGAAATAGTTTGTGATTTATCAAAGAAAGAAAGAGAAGCAGGCGGCGTTTTAAAAGCAGATACTGATATCATTTCAACAGTTGACTCACATGAACCTGGTTATTTAGACAAGAGCCTTGAAAAAATTGTTGGTTTACAAACAGATGAACCATTTAAGAGAGCTTTAATGCCATTCGGTGGTATTAAAATGGCTATCCAAGCTAACGAAATGTATGGCTATGAAGTTTCTGATAGAGTAAAAGACATTTTCTCATATAGAAAAACACACAACGATGGTGTTTTCGATGCATATACTCCAGAAATGATGGCAGCAAGACATGCTCACATTTTAACAGGTTTACCAGATACTTATGGTAGAGGTAGAATTGTTGGTGACTATCGTAGAGTTGCTTTATACGGTATCGACTACTTAGTTGAACAAAAAGAATTAGATAAATCTTTAATCGATGGTGAAATGACACCTGATAAGGTTAGAGATAGAGAAGAAATCTCAGAACAAATCAGAGCTTTAAAGGCTTTAAAACACCAAGCTGAAAGATATGGTTGCGATATTTCAAAACCTGCAACAACAGCTAAAGAAGCTATTCAAGCATTATATTTCGGTTACTTAGGCGCAGTTAAAGATCAAAACGGTGCTGCTATGTCAATCGGTAGAAACTCAACTTTCTTAGATATCTACATTGAAAGAGATATGAAGAAAGGTATCTTAACAGAAAAAGAAGCTCAAGAATTAATGGATCACTTCATTATGAAGTTAAGAATTGTTAAATTCATGAGAATTCAATCATACAACGAATTATTCTCAGGCGACCCAACATGGGTTACAGAATCAATTGGTGGTATGGGTGTTGATGGAAGAACTCTTGTTACAAAGAACTCATTCCGTGTATTACACACACTTCAAAACTTAGGTCCTGCACCAGAACCAAACTTAACAGTCTTATGGTCAAAATCATTACCAATGGGCTTCAAGAGATTCTGTGCTGACTTATCAATTAAGACATCTTCAATTCAATATGAATCAGATGAATTAATGAGACCATTAATGGGTGATGACTACTGTATCGCTTGCTGTGTCTCTTCAATGAGAGTTGGTAAAGATATGCAATTCTTCGGCGCAAGAGCTAACTTAGCAAAATGCTTATTATACGCACTAAACGGTGGTAAAGATGAATTATTACTCAACAAGAAAACAGGTCAACCACTTCAAGTTTCACCAACATTCGCTCCAGTTTTAGGCGATGAACCATTAAAATATGACGATGTTATCCAAAAATATACAACTATGATGGAATGGTTAGCAGGTTTATATGTTAACACATTAAACTTAATCCACTATATGCACGATAAATATTCTTATGAAGCATTAGAAATGGGTTTACATGATTCAAAAGTCGGTAGATTCTTCGCAACAGGTATCGCTGGTTTATCATGTGCAGTTGATAGCTTATCAGCAATCAAATATGCAAAAGTTACACCAATCAGAAATGAATTTGGTATCATCACAGACTTCAAGACAGAAGGCGACTTCCCTAAATATGGTAACAACGATGATAGAGTTGATGAAATCGCAGTATGGCTTGTTAAGACATTCATGAATATGATTAAGAAACACTATACATACCGTGAATCTGTCCCAACAATGTCAATCTTAACAATTACTTCAAACGTTGTTTATGGTAAGAAGACAGGTAACACTCCAGATGGTAGAAGAGCAGGACAACCTTTAGCTCCAGGTGCTAACCCAATGCATGGTCGTGACCATTCAGGCGCATTAGCTTCACTTGAATCAGTCGCTAAACTTCCTTATGATTACTCAAGAGATGGAATTTCAAATACATTCTCAATTACTCCATCTTCATTAGGTAAAGACGAAGACTAATTTGAAAGGAGATATTAAATTATGTCACAAAGAACAGATAATTTAGTCCAAATGTTAGATACATACGTATCAGACGGCGGATATCACTTAAACGTTAATGTTTTCAATAGAGAAACATTATTAGATGCTCAAAAACATCCAGAAAAATATCCACAATTAACAATCAGAGTTTCAGGATATGCAGTTAACTTCATCAAATTAACAAAAGAACAACAAGATGATGTTATCTCAAGAACAATCCACGAATCAATGTAATTAATTTAAAGGCACTTCATTTGAGGTGCCTTTTTTCTAAAAAAAGGAGAAGTTATGACAGATTATAATAAATTAAAAGGAACAGAAACTGAAAAGAATTTAAAAAAGGCATTCTCTGGTGAATCAGAAGCAAGAAATAAATATACATATTTTGCTTCAGTTGCTAAAAAAGAAGGCTATGAACAAATTGCCTCTTTATTCTTAGAAACTGCAGAAAATGAAAAAGAACATGCTAAATTATGGTTTAAATATCTTAATGGTATTGGTAAAACTGAAGACAATTTAGCTGCTGCAGCAAAGGGAGAAAATTATGAATACAGCGATATGTATAAAGAATTTGCCGAAGTTGCTGAAAAAGAAGGTTTCTTAGATTTAGCTTATAAATTTAGAGCGGTTGGCGAAATTGAAAGATCACACGAAGAAAGATATTTAGCATTATTAAATAATATTAAGATGCAAGAAGTATTCGCTAAAGGTGAAGAAAAGATGTGGAAATGCCGCAACTGCGGACATTTAGTTATTGGTAAAGAAGCTCCTGCAGTATGTCCTGTTTGCAATCATCCACAAAGTTATTTTGAAGTAGAAGCTAAAAATTATTAATATTATTATAAGAGGAATTCTTAAATGAATTCTTCTTTTTTATTGCTCACTTTTATTGCTCACCTTTGACGTTTTATTGCTCACTTTTGGTGTTTTATTGCTCACTTTTGGCGTTTTATTGCTCACTTTTTGCGTTTTATTGCTCACTTTTATTGCTCACCTAAAAGAGATATAAAT
>CAVJGK010000069.1:0-7608 GCA_963648895.1 Lachnospiraceae bacterium
ATTTAAATCGATAAATAATTATTTAATTAAAAATTATCGATAAAATTGTACTTGTTTCTTGTGAAATTAAACACATGTAGTATAATATCTTTGTAAACGCTTACAGGAGGTAGGTTATGATTTATGATGTGTTAATAATAGGCGGAGGAATTACAGGTTGCTCAATTGGTTTTGAACTATCTAAATACGACTTAAAAGTCAAAATGGTTGAAAAACATAATGATATTTCGATGATGACAACTAAAGCTAATTCCGGAATTGTCCATGCAGGCTATGATCCAAAGCCTGGAACAAAAATGGCAAGATTAAATGTTTTAGGAAGCAAACTTTATAAAACTCTCGCAAGAGATTTAAATGTTCATTATGTCAATAATGGTTCTTTAGTTATCGGAAGAAATGCTAAAGATAAAGAAGTTATTAATGAACTATATAACCGTGGTAAAGCAAATGGTGTAGAAAATTTAGCGATTTTAACAACAGAAGAAATAAGAAAGATTGAACCTTCAATCAATGAAGAAGTTAATTATGCTTTATATGCACCAACAGCTGCGATTGTTTCTCCTTGGGAAATGGCTTTAGCATTAGGTGAAAACGCAGTTAGAAATGGTATGGAATTATCATTAGAAACTGAAGTATTAGATATTAATAAAGTTGGGGATAAATTTATTGTTAAAACTACTAAAGGTGATATTGAAGCTAGATATGTTATCAATGCAGCTGGATTATATGCCGATAGAATCAATGATTTAGCAATTAAAGATCACAAAGAAGAACATTTTGATATTACACCAGTTAAAGGTGAATATTATTTATTAGATAAAGTAGAAGGAAGATTGGCAAATACTGTTATTTTCCAAACACCTAATGAATTAGGTAAAGGCGTTTTGGTTTCTAAGACAGTCCATGGTAATTTAATTGTTGGTCCTAATGCAAGTAGTGATGTTGAATCAAAAGATGATGTTTCAACAACTTCAAAAGCATTAAGTTATGTTAGAAGCGCATCCGCTTTATCAGTACCAACAATTAATTTTAGAAATAACATTAGAAACTTCTCAGGCGAAAGAGCGACTATTGTTGGAAGAGATGATTTCTTAATTGAAGAATCAAAAGTAGTTCCAGGATTTATTAACTTTGCAGGTATTAAATCTCCTGGTTTAAGCTGTGGTCCTGCATTTGGATTAGAAGCAGTTGATATGCTAAAAAAAGCAGGCTTAGAATTTAAAGAAAATAAGAATTTCACTCTTACTCCATTACCAAAATTCTTTAAAGATATGACTAAAGATGAAATCAATCATAAAGTCGAATCTAATCCATTATATGGAAGAATCATTTGCCGTTGTGAAACAGTTTCTGAAGGTGAAATTGTCGATGCATTACATCGTCCAATCGTTTGTCCAACTATCGATGGAATAAAAAGAAGAACTAATGCTGGTATGGGTAGATGCCAAGGTGGTTTCTGCGGACCTAAGGTATTAGAAATTATTAAAAGAGAAACAGGTTTAAAAGCAATGGATATTCTTCAAGATAAGGCCGGTTCACATATTGTTCTTGGCCATACTAAAGGAGGAGACGAAAATGAATAGTTATGATTTAGTAATTGTCGGCGGTGGTCCTGCTGGACTTGCTGCAGCATATGAAGCATATAACAATGGTGTAAAAGATATTTTAATCATTGAAAGAGATAATCATTTAGGTGGTATTTTAAACCAATGCATTCATAATGGTTTTGGTTTAACTCGTTTTAAAGAAGAATTAACTGGACCTGAATATGCTGGTAGATTTATTAATTTAGTTAAAAATACTGATATTAAAGTAAAATCGGATACAATGGTTTTACATTTATCTCATGATAAAGAAGTCCATTATGTTAATAAGGATGAAGGTTATCAAGTAATTAAAGCAAAAGCTATTATCCTTGCGATGGGATGTAGAGAAAGAACTCGTGGAGCGATTTCTACTCCTGGTGTTAGAACTGCTGGTATTTTTACAGCCGGCGCTTGCCAAAAATATGTTAACTTAGATGGCTATTTAGTCGGTAAAAGAGTAGTTATTTTAGGCTCTGGTGATATTGGTTTAATCATGGCAAGAAGAATGACTCTAGAAGGGGCTAAGGTTCTTGCTGTATTAGAATTAATGCCATATTCTAATGGTTTAAATAGAAACATTGTTCAATGTTTAAATGATTTTAATATTCCTTTATATCTATCGCATACTGTTACAGATATTAAAGAAAAAGATGGAAGAGTTAACCAAATTGTTGCTTCTAAAGTAGATAGCAAGAATCAACCTATTCCAGGAACTGAAATGGTTTTTGATGCCGATACTTTATTATTAAGCGTTGGTTTAATTCCTGAAAATGAATTAACTAAAGAAGCACAAATAGATATTGATCCTCGTACAAATGGACCTCGAGTATATGAAAATAATGAAACTTCACTCGAAGGAGTATTTGCTTGTGGCAACGTTTTACATGTTCACGACTTAGTTGATAATGTTTCTTTAGAATCAGAAAGAGCAGGTAGATCTGCGGCAAAATATATTCTTTTTGACAAAAAAGAATTTTCTGCTCCTATCGTAATGAAAAATGGTAACATGGTCTCTTATACTGTTCCTCAACTTGTTAGAAAAGAAAATCTTGATGATACTTTAGATATTTTCTTTAGAGTAAGAGGAGTTATGACAAATAAAAGAATTATCGCTCGCTCAGGTGATAAAATTCTTGCCAAGGTCATGAAATTACATTTAGCTCCAGGTGAAATGGAACAATTAAAGATTAAGAAAGAATTATTAGATGATGTCGAAGGCGAAATCATCGTCGAAGTGGAGGAATAAATATGAAAGAATTAATTTGTATTACTTGTCCAAGAGGATGTCATTTACAAGTTGATGAAGTTACTTTTGAAGTAAAAGGAAATTCTTGTCCACGTGGGGCAATCTATGGAGCCAATGAATTAAGAAATCCTCAAAGAGTTATTACTTCAACTGTTAAAATCAAAAACGGATCAATGAATAGATTACCTGTTAGAACTTCAAAAGCTATTTCTAAAGCAAAGATGATGGAAGTTATGAAATTATTAGATGAAGTTGAAGTTACTTCTCCAATTCATAGAGGAGATGTAATTTTAGAAAATATTTTAGGTACAGATGTCAATATTGTTGCTTGTAGGGATTTATAATTATGGAAAAGAAAAGAAGATATGTTATCGCCCTTGATCAAGGTACTACTTCTTCAAGATGCGTAATTTTTGATAACTCAAGCAATATTGTCGATATTGTTCAAAAAGAATTTAAACAAATCTATCCTCAACCAGGTTGGGTTGAACATGATGCGATGGAAATCTTTGCTTCACAATATTCTGTTATGACTGAAGCTATCGCACGTTGTGGTATTCGTCCTTATCATATTCAAGCAATTGGTATTACTAACCAAAGAGAAACTACTATTGTTTGGGATAAAAATACTGGTAAACCAATTTATAATGCGATTGTATGGCAATGTAGAAGAACGGCAGATATTATCGAACAAGCAAAAAAAGATGGCTTAAGTGATTATATTAAAGAAAATACAGGCTTAGTTCCTGATGCTTATTTCTCAGCTTCCAAAATTAAATGGATTTTAGATCATGTCGAAGGGGCAAGAGAAAAAGCTGAAAAAGGTGATTTATTATTTGGAACTGTCGATACTTGGTTAATGTGGAAATTAACTGGTGGTAAAACATTCGCGACTGATTATACCAATGCTTCTAGAACCATGATTTATAACATTAAAGAATTAAAATGGGATAAAAAATTATGTGATTATTTTGGTATTCCAATGTGCATGCTTCCTGAAGTTAAAAAATCAAGTGATGATTATGGCAGCGTTTCCATCTTTGGTTTTGATATTCCTATTACTGGGGTGGCAGGTGACCAACAAGCAGCTTTATTTGGTCAAGCATGTTTTGATAAAGGCGATATTAAAAATACATATGGAACTGGTTGTTTCTTATTAATGAATATTGGTGAGAAATTTGTCAATTCTAAAAATGGATTAGTTACGACAATTGCCGCGACTGCAGATGATAAAGTTAATTATGCATTAGAAGGATCTGTTTTCGTTGGTGGAGCGATTGTTCAATGGCTTAGAGATGAAATGAGATTTATTGTCGATGCTGCCGATAGTGAATATTTTGCAACTAAAGCAAAAACTAATGGCGGAGTTTATATTGTTCCAGCCTTTACAGGACTTGGTGCACCACATTGGGATATGTATGCTCGAGGTACAATCTTTGGTTTAACTAGAGGTAGTAATCGAAATCATATTGTCCGTGCTGCTTTAGAATCAATCGCATATCAAACAATGGATGTTATAGATGCGATGAAACAAGATACTGGATTAGAGATTAATTCTTTAAAAGTTGACGGCGGTGCTTCTAAAAATAATTTCTTAATGCAATTCCAAGCGGATATTATTAATGCACATGTCCAAAGAGCCAAGATTATGGAAACTACTGCTTTAGGTGCAGCTTATCTTGCTGGATTAAAAGTTGGAACATGGGAATCTTTAGATGAAATTAGAAAGATTTGGGCTGTTGATAAAGAATATACTCCTAATATTCAATGCGAAGAAAAAGAAGAATATATTAAAAGATGGCACAAAGCAATTTCAATGGCTAAAGGCTGGGAAAATTTTGATTAATCTAATTTGACAACTTGCTAGATTTATGATATTATAAACAAGCATAGAAATGTGCAAGGGGAAAAGTTTGCTAAGAGATTCGTCTCTTAGCTTTTTATTTTGTATTAGCGATAATTTATTGCTATAATGTTTATATAATTATTTTAAAGGGGATCATATGAAAGTAGGATTACGTAACATTAAAACTGCAATTTCAGTAGCGATTTGCTTATTTATTTATCTAATTATTATATTAATTGCATTTGCTTTTAATAATTCATGGGTAAAAAGTTTTAAAATTGCAACGCAGTTATACACACCATTTTTTGCTTGTTTAGCGACAGCATATTCAATTTCAACTAGTAAAGAAAAATCTTTGGCACAAGGTAAATTGCGTCTAAGTGCTTCAATTATCGGAGGATTATTTGGTCTAGCGGTAGTTTCTATTTATCAATTATTTGGTTTAGAATGGCCTTTCCAACATATTTCAGCCACCGGTAATGCAACAACTGATGCGCCAACAGGTATTTTTAAATCTTGGTTTGTTGGAGGAGAAAACTTTACTGCTGAAAATGTTAATTTGCAGTTCTTATTATCATTTATTGGACCGATTTGTATTACTGCTTTAACAGTTATTGTTGTCATCTTATTTTGTAATATGATTCATCATCCAGAATGTAGCTTTATTGCCGTATTAACTTTAACTGCAGTTATGTGTTCTTTAGGTACTAATCCAATTATTTATGGACCAAATAGAATCTTATCTACTGTTGTTGGCATATTAGTAGCTTTAGGTGTCAACATGGTTAGATTGCCACATTTTAAAAATAAAGATGTCAAGTTAATCTTTGGACTCGATGGTATTTATAAACATAATAATGCCGCGATTACTGGATATAACAATTATGAAATTGATCAATTGATTGAAGATAAGGCCGATGTTACTTTATTTACGACAAGAGCCCCTTCTAAAATTATTTCCATGATCAATAATACAAAAATTAAATCTCCAGTTATTTGTATGTCTGGCGCGGCAGTTTATGATTTCAAACAAGAAAAATATCTCTATGTTGAAACTATTGATAATGATGTTTCTTATAAAATTTCTCAAATATTAAAAAAATTAAATGTAACTCCATTTGTCAGTGTTATTAAAGATAATCTCCATTATGTTTATACTGAATCATTAGATAATGATGCGGAAGAATTATATTTTAACAATCGTAAGAATGAACCATTTATTTCTTTTAATTTAGTATCTTCTTCACCTTATAAAGATGTTGTTTATTATATGGTTATTGATAAAACTGAAATAATTGATGAACTTGAAAAAGATTTATTAAAAGAAGGTATATCTGATCATTTAGTAATGCTTAAATATGAAGCATATGAACAAGATGAAAAATTTGATGGTTATTCATATTTAAAAATTTATTCCAAAGAAATTGAAACTTTACCATATTTAAAAGAATTTAAAGATAAGAAATTATATGGTTTTATTTCTCATAAATATGATTATATCTTACAAGAAAATGTTTCTTATTCTTTATCACCAGAATTTATTAATAAAGAATTATTAAATTCGACAAATGAAATAGTTAAAGATGATAAATCTTTATTTAAAAAAGCTAAAAAGATTTATCATTCAAAACAATATCAAGCAAAGTAAATTAAAAGACCTATCTTCAGATATTAGATAGGTCTTATTTTTTTAGTCAATTTTTTCTAAAGCTTTCTTTTTACGATTAGCTTCTTTTAAATATGAATCTTCATGTAATGTATTAAACATCATCATATTCCAATAATAGAGAATTAAATTAATGACATTGTTGAATGCTTCTAATTGAGAATAAATATCACTTGGAATATCATTTCCATAATAATATTTTAAGAATTTATCAATTGTTTCTTTATTTGAAATATGGTTTTTAGATAAAAACATTGCAATATCATAAGTAGGGATATTGTTTGAAGCGTATTCAAAATCAATAAAATATACTTCATCGTCCCTAACTAAGATATTTCCTGGAAGTAAATCGTTATGGCAAAGATATAAATCTTCATTTTTAACGATTGATAAAGCTTTATCTAAGATAGAATCATGATTGAGAAGTTTATCGACATGGGAATTTTCATGATAATAAGATACGTGATCATCGATTGAATAATCAACTAAACATTTATATTTAAAATCATGTAATTTCTTCATCTTATGGGCGATTTTTTCTAAGATATCATCAGGGATTTCTTTATATGTAGATAAATCTTTTGCGTTTTTAACAAATTCAGTAATCTTAACGCCATCTTCTGAAATATATAAACATGGGAATGTAATATCTTTATCGACGATGAAATGTTCAACACCCATTTCATTTTTTGTATCATAGAAATGTTGAACATAAGATTTTCTTTCTCTAAATAAATATTTATCGTTAATTAGGTAGTTGTTATTGGATACTCCACCTTCATAATATTGAATGGATTTAACTTCAATATTTAATTCATTTTTGAATACATCAATTATTTGTTTCATAGTTACCACCTTTAAAAAATATAATATAATTATAATTCTTTTAGTGATATTTTGGTATAATCTTTTATATATAAATATGGAGGAAATAAAAAAATGCTAAACATTGTACTCTTTCAACCGGAAATACCCCAAAATACTGGAAATATTATCCGTACTGCCATGGCGTTAAACGCAAAATTACATTTAATTAAACCATTAGGTTTTGATATAGATGATAAATCTGTTTTAAGAGCCAGTATGGATTATATTGATGAATGCGATATTACCACTTATGAAAATATTGAAGAATTTTATAAAAAGAATCCTGATGCAGATATTTATTATGTAACTAGATATTCAAAGAAAACTTATTCTGATTTTGATTATTCAAGAGTTACTAAAGATTATTATTTTATGTTCGGAAGAGAATCAACTGGTA
>CAVJGK010000070.1:0-7566 GCA_963648895.1 Lachnospiraceae bacterium
GGATTATATATCAATATGGAAAAAAAGGTCGAAAGAAAAGATAATCTTGAAGTCGTAGTTACTGTTTCAGTAAATGGCGATGAATGGAAAAAATTATGTAATAAATTATACAATAAACAAGCAAGTAAGGTTGTTGTCAAAGGATTCCGTGCAGGTAAAGCTCCTGCTAATATGATTAAAGCAAGAATCAATATGGCTAATATTTACAATGATGCAATTATTGATTTCGCAAATAAGGCATATGGTGAAGCAATCCAAGAAAATAAATTCTATGTTTATTCACAACCAAAAATCAATGTTAGCAAATTATCAGAAACTGAAGCTGAATTCGATGTCGTATTCGATTTAGTTCCAGAAATCAATTTAGGTCAATACAAAGGTTTAAACATTGCAGCTGATGAAGTTAAAGTTTCAGCAAAAGATGTTACTTCTTACATTGACAATTTAAAATCACAACATGCTATTATGCAAGTTAAAGAAGGTAAAGCTAAATTACATGACTCAGTCATTATTGACTTTGTTGGCTATGTCGATGGCGAAAAATTCGACGGCGGTTCTGCAAATGGTTATGAATTAGAATTAGGTTCTAACTCATTCATCCCAGGTTTCGAAGATCAATTAGTTGGTATCAAAGCTGGCGATAAGAAATCAATCGAAGTTACATTCCCAGAAAATTATGTTGAATCATTAAAGGGTAAAAAAGCAACTTTCGAAGTAACTTGCCAAGATGTTAAAGAAAAAGTTATCCCTGAATTAGACGAAACATTCTTCGAAGATTTAGGTATCGAATCTGTTAAAGATGAAAAATCTTTAAAAGACTATGCTAAAAAACAAGTTACAGCACAAAAGAATCAAGATGCATTAAATGCTCAACTTGAAAAGATTGTTAACAAAGCTGTTGAAAATGCAGAAGTTAAGATTCCTAACTCAATGGTTGAAGAAGAAGCAAATGCTCAACTCGCTCAAATCAAAAAACAAGTTGAAGATGCAGGTTTAACATATGCTGACTATGTCGCAATCAACGGATTAAAAGAAGAAGAATTAGATGCTAAGAGAAAAGAAGAAGCTTCTAAGAATTTAAAATCAATGTTAGTTATCGAAAAGATCATCATTGATGAAAAATTAGCGGTTACAGAAGAAAAATTAGAAGCAGAATACGAACGTATTGCAAAACTCTATGGCATGGAAAAAGAACAAGTCAAGAAAGCATTAGAATCTAATAAAGACGGACTTGTCAAACAATTAAGAAATAAATTATTTACAGACTTCATGTATGAAAATAATAAAGCTGTAGAAGCTGCTAAAGAAGAAAAACCAGCTAAAAAGACTACAACAAAGAAAGCATCTACAAAGAAAGAAGCTTCAGTAGAAGAAGAAAAACCAGCTAAAAAAACAACAGCAAAGAAAACTACTTCTACAACAAAGAAGACAACAACTAAAAAAACAACAAAGAAAGATGCTGAATAATTAATTTTATTTAATCTTTAAAATTATATAGGAGGTAAATATGCCAGAAGAAAAAGAGTTAATTCCTTTACTTATTACTCGTGGTGCTATTTTATATCCTGGATGCTCGACCACACTTGACGTTGGTCGAGTTTTTTCCATAAATGCTGTTAATAAAGCATTAAGCGATAACGAGGGTAAAATCATCTTAGTATCTCAAAAAGATCCTAATGATGATACAATTACACCTGATAATATCTATTATGTCGGTACATTATGTAATGTATTATCAATTAGAGAAGTCAAAGGTGTTTTCAAAGTAAAACTTCAATCTATTTCAAGAGTTAGAATCAAAGATGTAAACTTTGATAAAACAAGTGAAGAAGATCCATATCTTTGTGATTTTGACGCTTTAAACACAATTTATAGCAAAACTCAAAAAGAAGAAAAAGAATATGTTGATCAAATTATCAATTCTTTACAATCTCTTGGTGCTACTTCATTACCACCAAGTTTAATCAATCGCCTTCAAAAAGGTATTACCGCGGAAAATTTATGCGATCAACTTGCTTTCTTTTTCCCATTTGCACTTGAAGAAAAACAACATATCCTTGAATTAGATGATTTAATTTCTCGTCTACAAATTATTCAACAAGTAATTAATGAAATTCAACAAGTTGATAATGTCGAATCAAGCATTAATGAAAGAGTAAGAGAAAAAACAGAAAAACAACAAAGAGAATACATCTTAAGAGAAAAATTAAAAGCTACTCAAGATGAACTTAATGAAGTTATTGGTGAAGATGAAGAATCAGAAGAAGAAGCAATCTTAAAAAAGATTGAATCTGATGATTATCCAGAAAAAATCAAAAAAGCTATTAAGAAGTCATTAAAGAAATTTAAACAACTTCCAACTGCTTCTTTAGAATATTCAATGGAAAAATCTTATTTAGATTTACTCGTTGATATGCCTTGGAGCAATAAAACTGTTGATAACGATGATTTAGATAACGCTAAAAAAGTTTTAGATGAAGATCATTATGGACTAGAAAAAGTTAAAGAAAGAATCATTGAATATATCGCAGTTAAAAAGGTCACAAATTCCTTAAAAGCTCCAATTATTTGTTTATATGGCCCTCCAGGGGTTGGTAAAACATCTTTAGCTAAATCAATTGCAAGAGCATTAGGAAGAAACTTTACAAAAGCTTCTTTAGGTGGACTTTATGATGAAGCTGAATTAAGAGGACATAGAAGAACTTATGTCGGCGCAATGCCTGGTAAGATTATCAAAGGTATCAAAGCAAGTGGAACATGCAATCCTGTTTTCTTACTTGATGAAATTGATAAAATGGCTTCTTCAAATAAAGGAGATCCAGCTTCAGCTTTATTAGAAATCTTAGATCCTGAACAAAACTCAGTATTCCAAGATAACTACTTAGAAGAAACATATGATTTAAGCAATGTCTTATTCATTTGTACAGCCAACTATTTACAAAACATTCCTGCTCCATTAAGAGATAGATTAGAATTAATCGAATTAAATTCATATACTGAATTTGAAAAGATTAATATCGCAAAAACTCATTTAATTGAAAAAGAAAGAATTGCTAATGGTTTAAAAGAAGGCCAAATTGAATTTGAAGATGATGCAATTAAATATGTCATTAACTTCTATACTAGAGAAGCTGGTGTTAGAGAACTTGAAAGAGATATTTCAACCATTTGCCGTAAAGCAGTCGTTGAATTAATCTCCCATCCAAGAAAACGTAAAGTTAAAGTCGATATTAAGAAAGTTGAAGAATATTTAGGTGTTATTAAATACGAATATTCTAAAAAAGAAAATGATAACCAAGTCGGTGTAGTTACAGGCTTAGCTTATACCGAATTTGGTGGAGATATTCTTCCAATCGAAGCAAATTACTTTGAAGGTAATGCAGGATTAGTCTTAACAGGTAATTTAGGTAATGTTATGAAAGAATCTGCCTCTATCGCACTTGACTATGTAAGAAGTAATGCAGAAAAGTATGGAATTGATCCAAAATTCTTTGAAAAACATACTATTCATATCCATGTACCTGAAGGTGCTGTACCAAAAGATGGTCCTTCTGCTGGTATTGCTTTAACAACATGCTTAATTTCATGTTTGACTAATAAAAAAGTTTCTTCAACAGTCGCAATGACTGGTGAAGTCAACTTAAGAGGCCAAGCTTTACCAATTGGTGGCTTAAAAGAAAAATCACTTGCAGCATTACGTTCTGGAATTAAAACAATCATTGTTCCAAAGGGTAATTCTCGTGATGTAACAGAACTTCCAAATGAAGTAAAAGACTCATTAAAGATTGTCTTTATGTCTTCAGTTGATGATGCGTTGAAAGTCGCACTAGTGGATTAATTATGATTAATTTTAGAAATACAAAATTTATCAAATCTGCAACAAGCGATAAAGATTCATTATATGATTTAGATCATATTATCTTTGTTGGTAGATCTAATGTCGGTAAGTCAAGTTTAATTAACGCGCTTACCGATCATAAGAATCTAGCATTCGTTTCAAAAAATCCTGGTCAAACTAAATTATTAAATTATTACAATGTTGATAAGAAATTATATTTAGTCGACGCACCTGGTTATGGTTATCGTAAAACAGGACAAAAAGATGGCTTTGATGAAATGATGGATAGTTATTTTAAAACAAATTCACGTTTAAAATTAGTTTTATGGCTTCTTGATTCAAGAAGAGAACTTTCTAAAGAAGATATTGATTTTTATGAATTTTTAGAATCATTTAACGTTAAAACATTAATTGTTTTTACAAAAGTTGATAAATTAAATCAATCAGAAAAAGCAAAAATTGCTTCAATCGCAAAGAACCAATTAGGACATATGAATTACATCTTTGTATCTAGTATGGATTCAAGATTGGTTGAAAATTTAAGAAAAGAAATTGCTTCACACTTATAAAGGATGATTATTCATCCTTTTTTTTCGTAAAAAATTAAACTTGTATACATGAATTGTTTAATTTAATTGTAAACGCTTACATTACTTGCTAGAATATTTTTAGACTTTTTAAGAAAGGAAAAACTTAATATGAAAAAAAGCTTAAAAGTATTATCGATGGTAATTTTATTATCATCACTTGCAGGATGTGGTAATAAAATCTCAACAAGTGAAACACCAAAAAGTGAATCGTCAGTCTCATCTGCAACAAGTAATGAAGAACCTTCATCTTCTAAATCTAGTGTAAGTTCTTCATCAACATCTTCTACATCATCAACAGATTCTTCTTCATCTTCCTCATCTTCTTCATCTTCTAGTTCAGAAGATAAAGATACCATAGTTACAAGAATTTCTGAATTTAAGGCTAGTGATTTAGCTTCTGCAACATTAACTGGAGAAAGTTATGAAATTAATTCAGCTTTCACAATTGTTGGAAGTGGCATTACTTATGATTCAGGTAATGGCAAAGATATTGTTACTCTTTCTAATGCAGAAGATAAATCAGGTGGTAGATTAAAGAATTTCAAACAAAAAGGTGTCGGTTCTTATTTACAATTAACTGTCACTGGTGATAATGCATCATTATTACTTTATATTGCTCCTGCTGGTAAGGGAGAAAGATCTTTAACTATTTTAAATGCTGAAGGAACTGCAATTTATTCTAAGAGTAATGGAGGAACTTCTTCTGATATGTTTAAAGTTGAACTATCTTTAGAAAAAGGAGTTTATACAATCGGGGGAACTAATGGATATAACCTTTATTATGCTGGTATAAAAGAAGATATTAAACAAGGTAAAGAAACTGGCTTTAGAGTTGATGCTGACAATATTGATTGTAAATTATTTGTTGGTGAATCATTAGATTTATCTCCATTACATGTTTATAAGACATTTGATAATGATACAGAAATTGAATTAAAATCTTCTGAATATACTATCGACCAATCATCATTAAATATTAATGCAGAAGATGATTATTTTATCAATGTTAAATATGGTAATTATGCAGCTCAACAAATCGCAGTTAATGTTTCTAAAATAACATCATTTAACATCGACAATATGGTTATTGCTTCTGGCGGTAAAAATGCAACACATGTATCTCATGTATATAAATTAAATGATAGCATTGATACATCTAGTTTTACTGTCACTGGTGTTTCAAGTAAAACAAGTAAAGTAGTTACAAGTGGAGTTAAATATAATCTTCCTTCAACTGAAAAAACTGGAGAAAAAGATATTGAAATAGTTCTTGGCGATTTAAAACAAACTTATCATGTAACTGTCATTGATTCAACAACTATTCCAACTTCAACAGATACATCTAATACATATTTTTATTTCTATGTAGGTAATAATGTTACTGTTGATGGAACTATTGTAAAAAATTCAAATAATGAAGATGCAATGGGATTTACATCCATCCAAGCAGCATTAGATTTTATTAAAACAAGTGGCTTAAGTGAAACTTCTATTAAAAATATTGAAATAGCTTCTGGAACATATGAAGAAAAAGTCTATGTTGAATCTAAAAATGTTACTTTAACTGGTTCAACAAAAGGAGAAACTATTATTCAATATGCAGCGATAAGTGATACTTCCGATGCACGTGGAACTAAATTCTCAACATATAATTCTGCAGCATTAACAATTCATGCAGATGGATTTAAAGCAAGTAATATTACATTTAAAAATTCTTACTTTGCTTCAATGACTGAATATAATTCATGCGCATATGCCAATAAACAAGGTGTTGCAGTAGTTTGTGATAATGATGCAACATTCAACACTTGTAAATTCTATGGCTTCCAAGATACTTTATATGCAAGACTTGGTAACCAAGCTTATTATAATTGTGAAATCCAAGGTATGACAGATTATATCTTTGGTGAAACTGCTAATGCATATTTCAAAGATTGTAAGATTACTACATTAAATAGAGGTAGTGAAACAAATAATGGCTATATCGCAACTACAAAACCTGGTAAAGAAGTAACTGGAACTAATATTGGATTTGTCTTTGATGGATGTGAAATTACCTCTGAAAAAGACGCAAGTGGTGCTTCTTTAGTCGCAGATGGCAGCGTATCTTTAGCTAGACCTTGGGATAAATATTCTTCTATTACTTATGCAAATTGTTCTATGGATGCTTCTATCTCTAAAAAAGCTTATGGTGATACAACTACAAGCAATAATGCAAGATTTGAAATTATGAGTGGTATTAAACCAACTGATTCAACAGTTAAATTTAGTGAATATAACAATACTGGAGATGGCTCAATTTCTGAAGCTATTGCAGGTGGATCTATCTTAAGCGAAGAAGAATATACTACATTATCTACAAAAGTAGCAGCTTTATTTCCAAGCGAAGAATAATAATTAATATTTGAGAGGATGAGAATTCATCCTCTTTTTACTTGGCTAAAGTAAAAGGTTCACTTCAAATTGAAATGAACCTTTTTAGACTTGAAAGTAATTATTTTTATTTGAAAAACGAATTATTTTTGGAATAATTTTGATGCACTCATCAAATTAGAATTAATATTTCCTGATAAAACGCCATTATAATGACAAATAAAAACTCCTGCAATTAAAATCATCATATATTCGCTATCATCGTCAGTAGCGTCTTCTTTAAATACGCTAACAAGGCATTCTTTCATTAATTTACGCCATGAAAGAAATTCTTCTTTAACCATCGTTTCTACATCTTTATTGTATTTGGCTAGAACATAAGTTTGTACTGTTGCTATTGGTCTTTCTTCGCCTTCTTTTCCTTCAACAACATATTGCATGAATGCATTCATATAGTCTTTTTTATCTTTATAATCTTTTGGATCATGTTCTTTAAACCATAATGAACAATGATCTGACATAAAATTTTTAATATAATCGCAATATTTAAGGACAATATCATCCTTACTATCAAAATAATTTAATAATTTAGGATGAGTCATATGAGCTTCTTTTGCAATATCACGTAGTGATATATTAAAAACAGGCTTAGTTTTTAAGCATGATTCAAAAGCTTTTAAAATTTTCTTTTTTTCTTCTTCTTTATCTACTACTAGAGGCATAAAAATCTCCTTTAATAATTTTTATTATTATAAAAGTAAAAAC
>CAVJGK010000071.1:0-7505 GCA_963648895.1 Lachnospiraceae bacterium
ATATTTAATAATAGGAAGTGTAGTATGAATATAAACGATTTATTAATATCAAAAGATTTAACAGTATACAAATTATCAAAACTAAGTGGAATTCCATCTTCAACCCTTGAAGATATATTTTCAGGAAAAAGCAATTTAATGGATTGTAGAACAAGGGTTATTGTAAAACTTTCTAATGCCTTAAACGTTTCAATAGAATATCTTTTGTCTCTAGACCCGGTTTTATACAATCCAGGATATGAAGAGAATTTACCACTATTTTTGCAAGAAGATTTAAAAAATGTTAAAAACAGAAAAAAAATGAAAAGTTCTTTACGTGATTGCTATCTTGATTCACTTACAAGCAGTATTAATGTTTGCGAAGTTGAACAAATAATATCTAAAGAACAAGCTAATTATTTAAGAAAGAAATATGTTTGGGGTGATGAATTATGATGATGGACTTTACGTTACTACCTACTAGAAAAAAATCTTATGGTGGGGCAAATGGTAATAAAATATGTGTTGTGATTGACAATGAACTATATATGTTAAAGCTACCTTCACATGCTCCTAAAAATGATAATTTATCTTATGCGAATTCTTGTGTATCAGAATATTTATGCTGTCATATTTATAATATGCTTGGTATTAAAGCGCAAGAAACTATTTTAGGAAATTATACTTACAAAGGCATAGATAGAATCTGTGTAGCTTGCAAGGATTTTGAAAAAGATGGTTATAAATTATTAGATTTTGCTTCAATTAAGAATCAAATTATTGATTCGAAATCGAATGGTTATGGAACTGAATTGTCTGATATTTTAGAGACAATCCAAAAACAAAATGTTATGGATAGTGTGGAACTATCTAATTATTTTTGGGATATGTTTGTTGTAGATGCATTATTGGGAAATTGGGATAGACATAATGGAAACTGGGGATTTTTATATAATCAAGATACAGATGACATAAAATTAGCCCCAATCTTTGACTGCGGATCTTGTTTATTTCCTCAATTGGATGATAAACTCGCTAAAGAAATTTTAAATGATAAAACTAAATTAAATGCTAGAATTTATGATTTTCCAAAAAGTGCGTTAAATATAGATGGTAAGAAAATTAATTATTACAATTTTATTAAATCACATGAATATAAAGAATGCGATGATGCAGTTTTAAGAATTAAAACTAAAATAGATTTAAATGAAATATCTAAATTAATTGATGAGTTAGATTTTCTTAAAGAGAATCATAAAAACTTTTTAAAAATTATTATAAAAATGAGATATGAGGCATTATTAGAAAATTAAATCTTGGGTAAAACCAAGATTTTATTTTTGTTAAATATAACGGTTAACCGTTATATTTATAAATGACTTTTTAATATTTATTCTATTTAATTTATATTTATTAACAGATTTGATAAAATGTAAGGAAATAAAGGTGTTTTTTGTATGGATCTTAGTAATAAAACAAAAATTGAAAAATTTTATCAATGTCGATCAATACTTGCTTTAATCTCAAGTAGTATTGTTTTTATCTTTGCTTTAAGTGGTATCGTATGGGGCTTTTTAATGAAACCAACGGAGATGTTTCCAGAGATGGGAAGCATTAAAGTATTGGAATTCTTTACTTCTATTTCTAATATAGTAGCTGCAATAGGATGTGTATTATTAATACCTAGTGCTTTAACAGGAATTAAAAAATATCAATACGTAACTCCTAGATGGGCAATTAAGTTTTTATATGCTGGAACAATTATGCTTTCTTTAGTATTCTTATTTACATTAGGTGGATTAGTACCAATTATTGGTTTTGAAGCAATAGAAAATAATAACTTCTTATTACATATTATTACTCCTATATCTTGTATATTATTATTCTGTTTTGTTGAATCGGATGTTCATTTAACGATTAAAGATATGTTAATCGCGATGATTCCTTTTACTATTTATGCAATTGTTTATTTCATTATGGTTGGATTAATCGGTCAAGAAAATGGTGGATGGAGAGATTTATATCAATTCATGAAATATGTACCTAAAGAATTAGCTTTGTTATCAATGTTTGTTGGTGAAACTATAATTGCTTTTATTTTAAGAATCATCCACAACGTATTTAACGAAAAAAGAAAAGTAAAAATCGCAAGTAAAATCGCTCATGATTATAAATTTGATACTGTTAGTGAAGTAAAAGATGCTGTTTATAATTTAGGTGAAAGATTACAAAAAATATCATATAAAAATGAATTAAACATTCCTTTAGAGACTTTATTTATTGTTTCTGAAAAGAATTCACTACCTTTTAATGATGTTCTAACTTATTATATAAAAGGTGCTTTAAGTGTTATTAAAAAAAGAAAAGAAGAAAGAGCATTAGAAAAGAATTTAAAGAAAAAAAGAAATTATGAAAAAACTAATTAATTTATTTTTATTGTTTTTTAAAATTGGTTTATTCACCTTTGGTGGAGGATATGCGATGATTCCTTCTATCAAAGAAGAAATCGTGGAAAAAAGGAAATATATCACTAATGATGAATTATTAGATATTATCGCTATTGCAGAATCAACTCCTGGACCTACGGCCATAAACCTTGCTACTTATATAGGATATAAAAAAGATAAGTTCCTAGGTGCTTTATTTGCCACTTTAGGAGTTGTTTTACCGTCTTTTATTATCATAGTAATAATTTCTATATTTTATAATTATTTCATGTCTATTAAGGCGGTTAAATACGCCTTTGTGGGAATTAATGCGGCAGTATGTATTCTAATTTTATCTACTTCCATTAGCATGATTATTAAAATGAAAAAGAAAGTGTTTAATATTGTAATATTGATTCTTACAATCATTTCTATGGTATTAGTTGAATTATTCAATCTAAGTTTTTCTTCCATTTATTGTATTTTAATTGGAGGATTACTTGGTATTTTTGTTAATGGTATTTATAAGGCTAAGGAGGTAAGAAAATGATTTACCTTCTATTATTTATTGAATTTTTTAAAATTGGCTTATTCACCTTTGGCGGTGGATATGCGATGATTCCATTATTAAAAGAAACTTGTATGTCTCATAATTGGATGGAAGAAGAAAGTTTATATACCTTTATTGGTATTGCAGAATCAACTCCTGGACCAATCGCGGTTAATTTAGCGACTTTTGTAGGTTATTCACAAGGCAATATTTTAGGTGCAATAGTGGCTACTTTAGGAGTAGTAACACCTTCATTTATTGTTATTATCCTAATTGCTTGTTTATTATCTAAGATAATGGAAAATAAATACGTACAAGGCTTTTTAAATGGAGTAAAACCAGTAGCGATTGGTTTAATATTAGTTGCAGGTGTATCATTATTTTATAAATCTATTGGATTTACTTCTTTAAATGAATTTAATTTAAACTTAGCATTTCTTATTTGCTTTGGTATATTAAGCGTATTTTATATTGTTTATTTAATCATTGGTAAAAAGAAAATTAATTCTATTTTGTTTATTTTAATCGCAGCGATATTCGGTATTGGAATTTCTTATTTAGTAGCATAAAAATCATTGTAAAAGTGGATAGGGCCGCTAAAAGATGGAAAATTTGCATATTTTAGCGGACTTTTTTATAGATAGACCCGCTAAAATGTTGATTTTTGATTGATTTTAGCGGCCCTATTTTTTGAAATGGAAGTATCGAGGAGGATTTTTATGAATAATTTAGGCTTCATAGGACGTAAAAATGAATACGCTATTTTAGAAAAATGTTATGAATCAAAACAATCTCAATTAGTAATAGTATATGGAAGATATCGCGTTGGAAAAACGTTTTTAATCAATCAATCATTTGAAAATAAATTTGCTTTTAAAACAACTGGTGTATATCAACAAAATAAAAAAACTCAACTTGCTAATTTTGCTTTAGAACTTTCTAGAATGGATAAAAAATCTCATAATGCATTTGAAGATTGGCCATCAGCTTTTTCAGCTTTAGAAGATTATTTAGACACATTAGATGAAAATGAAAAACAAGTGGTATTCTTTGATGAAATGCCTTGGCTTGATACTAAAAAGGGAGGATTCCTTCCAGCTTTTGAATTCTTTTGGAATAATTATGGTAATGCAAAAAATAATCTTTTATTTATTGTTGCAGGTTCTGCTTCTTCATGGATTACTAATAAATTAGTATGTAATAAAGGCGGCTTTTTTAATCGTCATAGCGCGCGCATTTACCTTGAACCATTCACCTTAAAAGAAACAAAAGAATACCTTGAGAATCAAAACATCCATTGGAGCAATTATGATATTGCACAATGTTATATGATCATGGGAGGTATACCATTTTATTTAAGTCAAATAGATTCATCCTTTAGTTTAAATGAAAATATTGATCATATATTCTTTAAAGAACATGGATCATTATAGGATGAATTTGATCGATTATATAAAACCTTATTTTGCGATAATCCTAATTATACAAAAATTGTTGAAATACTAAGCAAAAATAGATATGGATTAACTAAGGCTCAAATTTCTGATAAATTAAATAAATCATGCAATGGTGATTTAACTAATAATTTAAAAGATTTAATTGATGCTGGATTTATTATGAAAAATACATCTATATCTGAAAGAAAAGGTGAAGTATATCAACTTTGTGATTTTTATACCTTATTCTATTTTGGATTTATCAAAGATAATTATGGAAAAAATGATAACTATTGGAATAACTCTATTGATTTACCAAATAGAAGAACTTATCTAGGATTATCTTTTGAACTATTATGTAAAAAACATCTAAATAAAATTAAACAAGCTTTAGGTATAAGTGGAATTAACTCAGATTATTATTCTTGGAATATAAAAGGAGATAATGATAATAAAGGATGTCAAATAGATTTAGTAATTGATAGAAGAGATAAAGTCGCGGATTTAATTGAAATCAAATATTCAATCAATGAATTTGTTATCGATTCTGAATATCATTTCAATCTATTAAATAAAATGGATTTATATCAAAAAGAATATCCAAGAAAGTCTATACAAATGGTTTTAATATCTCCATATGGATTAAAAAAGAATGCATATTCTAACGTTATAAATAAGGTTATAACACTTGATGATTTATTCAAAGAATAATTGTTAAAGATTTACTACCATATTCTAATAATATTAAAGATAATATCTAGTACGCGTTGAATCCCACCATGGCGGATATTGGCTTATAAAAATAATTAAGAAACAAAAATACAGTGAGTAACTTTTGTTTAAATATTGAGGTTTATTCACAGTAATTTATTTTACACGGGTGTAGAATTTTGACGTATACGATAATTTCCAACAATTCCATTATGATATTTACAGTATACGGAATTATTTATAGATAGACCCGCTAAAATGTTGATTTTAGATTGATTTTAGCGGACCTATTTTTTTCTATGTACAAAAAAAGTCACCTATTGGTGACTAAATTCTCTCATGGCGGAGAAAAAGGGATTTGAACCCTTGCGCCGAGTTACCAGCCTACGAGCTTTCCAAGCCCGCCCCTTCAGCCTCTTGGGTATTTCTCCATGCGTTATTTATTCTACATTATATTAATAGCTAAGTCAAAATAAATTTTAATAAAAATTATAGTCTAGTATGGTATAATATTTTCGAGGAAAATCTATGAAAGAAATACTTATTAGTGAAAAAGAAGAAGGCCAAACTGTATATAAATTTGTCCGTAAGTACTTAAATGAAGCTCCTTTATCATTTATTGAAAAAGTTTTTAGAAAAAAAGATGTAAAAATAAATGGAGTAAGAGTTTCTAAACAAGAAGTGATTCATAATGGCGATAAGATTCAAATCTATATTACAGATCAAATGTTAGAAGAATTTTCTAAACCTAAGCCAGTTACAGAAATTAAGAATAAACCAAATATCATCTTTGAAGATGATAATATTTTAATATGCAATAAACCAAGTGGATTATTAGTCCATGGAGATAGTAAAGAAAAAAGAATTACTTTATCTAACATGGTATTAAATTATTTATATTCTAAAGGTGAATATGATCCAAGCAACAACGCTTTTATTCCAGGCCCTGCACATCGCATTGATAGAAACACTTCAGGACTAGTTATTTTTGGTAAGAATATTAAAGCATTACAACAATTAGAAAACTTATTTAAAGAACATGAAAACATTGAAAAATATTATCTTGCTTTAGTTAATGGGAAAGTTACTACAAGTGGTAAAATAGATGCACCTTTAATGAAAGATGAAACAAAAGGTGTAGTAGAAGTTAAACCTTTAAATAAAGGTGGAAAAACTGCTTTAACTTTATATGATGTAGAAGAAGTATATAAAAGATATACTTTATTAAAAGTACAAATATTAACAGGTAGAACTCACCAAATTAGAGTCCATATGGCATATATTAAACATCCATTACTTGGAGATAGTAAATATGGTGATTTTAAAGAAAATAAATATTTTAAAGAAAAATATAATTATGAAGGACAATTCCTTCATTCATATATCTTTAGATTTAATAAAGTAGATGGTGTATTATCTTATTTATCAAATAAAGAATTCAAAGCACCTTTAGGAGAAAAAGAAAGAAAAATCATTTCTAAATTAAAAAGTGAATAACAATTAAAGGAGGGATTTTATGCGCAATATTGAAAAAGGCTTATTACTTGCATCTTATTTTGATATTGATGTCGATGATAAAATCCCTTCTTTTATTTCTTGGATTAAACAAACTAAATCCTATCAAACATTCATTAAAAATAAACTTAAATTAAAAACAAAAAAGAATTATAAAGCAAAGAAGATATATTCTTATTATAACTTGATTGATATTGAGCATATTTCATCATTAGAAGATGGAATTGTTGAGTATGGTAAGATGTTATATTTATTAAAAATATCTTCAGAAGAATTTTATTCTAATCCTTTAATGGTAGTTTATTTAGAGAATGAAAATATGACCATTGGTGATTTTAAGCTAAATTATAATTCAAAGATTATCTCTTTAGATGAACTTTCTTTGTTAGACGATGGCTCTTTTGATGAAAAAAAGAAATCATTAGATATTTTATTTTCTTCTTGGAGCGATGAAGTATATAAACAAATTCTTACACCGATTAATGAATTCAAAAAAAGATTATTCTATTTTCCTAAAAGGTTTATCTTTAATTTTTTTAGAATTATAGAATCAATATTTATTTTAGGATCATTAACTTCTTGGATGATTTTATATTTTACTAAAATTAAAGATTATGGTGGAAGTTATTCTACCTTAATCAATTATTTTTTCTATTTGATATTAAGCTTTTCAATCATTTATTTATTAACTTTTATTGTAGTTATTTTAAAAAAATATAAAGATTATAAATACTATATTAAAGCAAGAAAGATTGTTATTGAAGACGCTTCAAAATTAGAATCACAAATCGAACAAAAATTATATGCTTATATTTTAGAATGTATCGCAAAAAGAATAAAAATGACTAAGCTTGTTAGTGAGTTTAATACCTTAACTAATTATTATGG
>CAVJGK010000072.1:0-7375 GCA_963648895.1 Lachnospiraceae bacterium
ATATAATTCGCGATTGAAGAATAAACATCATCGATGAGATAAATGCTATTTTTTAAATAGCAAGAAACAGCATTTTCATCAGTCAACATCAAATAGACAATTTCTTTTTGGACTTTTTTTACTTGGGAAGTTTTTAAACTTTCCCCTTTTTCAATTAAAGAATAATCAATTTGTTTATTCTCTAAAGTAGTTTGTAATAAATTTTGATAAGTCTTTTCTGATAATCCTGTATCTTGTGCTAAACGTTTAACTAGGATATTTTTTGAAACATTATCTTTTAATGTTTGGATATATTCAGAAATGACTTTGGAAAATTGGCTTTTTCCTGTCGAAGTTTTTAAATCGTATTGCTTTAAATAATATGAATAAGCAAAATCGATTCCTTCTTTTAATCTTTGCGTTAATTTATATAAAGTATCTTTGCCATATTGTTGTAAAATGTCATCAGGATCTAAACTTGATTTACCATAATCTACCACCTTGTAAGGTATATTATTTTCCATCAATATCTTACCTGCGGCCAGACAACCATGTTGACCAGCGGAGTCTCCATCAAGACATAATCTTACTTCAACTTTTAAACTTCTTAACATTTTAGCATGTTCATTGGTAAAGGCTGTTCCTAATAAAGCAACACAAGATTTAATTCCTGCATTATATAAAGCAAAGACATCCATAAAGCCTTCAACTACATATACGCATTGTTCTTTTGGCGCTTCTTTTTTAGCGTTTTGATAATTGTATAATATCTGTCTTTTTTTAAAGACATCAGTTTCTTTAGTCGATAAGAATTTAGGATCGATATGATCATCAATTCTTCTTCCAGAAAAACCAACTACTTCTGAATTAGCGTTATAAATTGGAAAGATCAATCTCCCATGGTAGAAATCTATAAAGCTTCCATTAGATCTAGTTAAAATACCAACATCATCCAATGTATCGACATTTAAATTCTTTCCTCTTAATAATTTAATATCTAATTCAGGATTACTAGAAGCATATCCTAATTCAAAATATTGAATCATTTCATTAGAAATATGTCTTTTTTCTAAATAGGAACGACACTCTGCTCCATCTTGAGTATTTAAAAGATATTTATATAATTCTTTTGCCTCATTTAAAGCGTTTAATTCTTCTTTAATTTTGGGATCGACTACTTTTTCTTGAATATTTAATTCAGGAGAAGTAATCCCAATTTTTTCTCCAACGATTCTAACTGCTTCTTGGAAAGAAACATTTTCATATTTCTTAACAAATGAAATTGCGTTTCCACCTTCATTACAAACGAAGCATTTAAAAATCTTCTTAGTTGGATTAATATGCATGGAAGGATTTGTATCATTATGAAAAGGACAAATGCAGTTATAATTATTGCCTTTTTTAATGACGTTAACATAACTAGAAATTACATCAACAATATCAGCTTTTTCTAATATTTCTGAAATTATTTCCTTATTCATTAATATCCTTCCTTTTTATTTAATTAGAATTTAATTTTTTCTTTAACATAATTAGAAACTTCACTTAATGGCATTCTAACTTGTTCCATTGAGTCTCTATCTCTAATAGTGACGCAGTTGTCTTCTAATGTATCAAAATCAACTGTTAAGCAATATGGAGTACCAATTGCATCTTGTCTTCTATAACGTTTACCAATTGAACCTGTTTCATCATATGTAACAGAGAATTCTTTGCATAAAGTATTTAAGATTTCAGTTGCTTTTTCATTTAATTTTTTACTTAATGGTAAAACTGCTACTTTATATGGTGCGACAGCTGGATGTAAATGCATAACAATACGTGTATCATTTTCAAGTTGTTCAACATCATAAGCTTCACACATTAATACTAATGCTAAACGATCAGCACCTAAAGCTGGTTCGACACAATATGGGATATATTTTTCATTTGTGATTGGGTCAAAATAAGTTAAATCTTCTTTTGAATATTCCATGTGGCGTTTTAAATCGTAGTCTGTACGATCGGCAATACCCCATAATTCACCCCAACCAAATGGGAATTTATATTCAATATCAGTAGTTGCGACGCTATAGAAAGCTAAAGCAGCTTTTTCATGGTCTCTATATCTTAAATTTTCTTCTTTGATATTTAAAGAATATAAGAAATCCATACAATATTTCTTCCAATATTCAAACCATTTCATATCTTCACCTGGTTTGCAGAAGAATTCCATTTCCATTTGTTCAAATTCTCTAATACGGAAAATGAAGTTACCTGGAGTAATTTCATTTCTAAATGATTTACCGACGTCACAAATACCTAAAGGTAATTTCTTTCTAGTAGTTCTTACTACATTTGCAAAGTTAACAAATAATCCTTGCGCAGTTTCTGGACGTAAATAAACTTCTGATTTAGAATCTTCAGTAACACCGATATGTGTTTTAAACATCATTTGGAATTGTCTAATGCCTGTGAAGTTGCTATTGCCACATTTTGGGCAAACGATATGATGTTCTTGGATATATTGAACCATTTCATCATTGCTCATACCTGCACAAGAAATACCTGCTTGTGATTCGATTAAATCATCAGCTCTATGACGAGCTTTACAAGATTTGCAATCGATTAATGGATCTGAGAAATTTGCGATGTGTCCTGTTGCTTCCCAAACCTTTGAATTCATAATAATCGCTGGATCAAGACCAACGTTCATTGGTTGTTCAGTAACAAACTTTTTCCACCATAAATCTTTAACATTTCTTTTAAATAAGGAACCTAAAGGACCATAGTCCCAAGAGTTTGATAAACCTCCATATATTTGTGAACCTGGATAGACATAACCAGATACTTGTAAATGAGATACAATCTCATCAAATTTATATTCTGCCATAATTCCTCCTCAAAACAAAATCGTCTACTATTATTATATAACTAATAGTTGCTGTCAACCTACTATGAGTGTATATTATTATAATTTCATACTATTTTGTCGTTTATTTTCTATTTTTTTACAATGCATCAATACTTTTTAAATAAATCTCTCTTCCTTTAAAATCTTTGATGTCAAAATTTAATTTTAAATGACTGATTAAATCATTAAATAACTTTAAAGCCGTAGCTTTATTAAATGCATAATGATCCATTTTATCAACTCCTACTTTAAAGCTATATAAAAATGTTTTTAAATAATCACTTGATTGCAATTCATGTTTTTTTGATAAATGGTTTTTACAAATAAAACCACCTTCTAAATAAGAAACACTACTTATATGTAAATTATCTTCACAATAAACGCATGAAGAATAATTCAAAGAATAACCAGATAATTTAATAATATTGGCCAACATGATATTGACCAATGTTAAAGAATCAAATCCCTTATTGATTAATTCTAAGAATCTTAAAAAATAAGGAAATATATCTCCATTATCTTCATCTAAACATTTAATTAATACTTCACCAATTAAAGATACTGCACTCATTTTTTCTAAAGATTCATACATCGAAGAAAATGAATTTAATAACTTTCCTTGGGTCAAAGTCATATTATTGCCTTTTGAAGATAGATTAAAATTAGAATAAGAATATAATAAACAACTAGAAGCATTTTTACTAGTTGGAGATAAAATACCTCTAGCTAAAAAAGAAATGGTTCCATCTTTACTTAAAGCTAAAACCATTGCGTCTTTTTCTTTATATTGAGTTAATCTTAATACGATACCATTAATTTCAATATTCATTTTTATTCTTCGTCTTGTTTATATCCAAATTCTTTTAAATATGAAGATGAATTACGCCAATTTTCTTCAACTCTAACAAAAGTCTTTAAATTGATTTTGCGTTCTAACATCTTTTCTAATTCTTTTCTCGCGGACATGCCAATTTTTTTAATCATCTTTCCTTGGGCGCCGATGATGATTCCTTTTTGAGAAGATTTTTCACAAATGATTGTTGCCATAATTTCTAAACAATCATTTACTTTGCTCATTTTCTCAACTTTAACCGCGATACAATGAGGAACTTCTTCTTCTAAATATAATAAAGTTTTTTCTCTAATGATTTCACTTACTAAGAAACTTAATGGATGATTTGATTTATAATCATCTGGATAATAAGCAAATCCATCAGGTAAAACTTTTTTAACTTCGGAAATTAATAAATCACAATTGACATTGTTGCGGGCGCTAATTTCGATAAATTTTGCGTCAGGGAAATATTCTTTGTATGATTTTTTTAAATTTTCCATTAATAAAACATTTGTTAAATCAATCTTATTGAAAACAACAAACATTGGACATTCACATTTTTTTAAAGATAAACATACTGGTTCATCTTTTTCTTTATTAAATCCCATTGATCCATCAACAAGTAAAATTAAAGCGTCAATTCCACTTAAAGAACCATAAGCTTCTTTATTCATATATTCATCGAGTTTTTGATGAGGAATTAAAATACCTGGAGTATCGATGAAAACAATTTGAGAATCTTCATCATTATAAATTCCTTGAATTGCGTTTCTAGTTGTTTGAGGCTTTGGTGTGGCAATAGAAATTTTTGAATGAACAAGTTGATTAATTAAAGTAGATTTACCTGCGTTAGTTCTACCAACTATAGTTACAAATCCTG
Source organism: Lachnospiraceae bacterium (assembly GCA_963648895.1). Taxonomy (GTDB): domain Bacteria; phylum Bacillota_I; class Bacilli_A; order RFN20; family CAG-449; genus UBA3210. Next base: position 4,588 of record CAVJGK010000072.1, read on the forward strand.
ATAGCATTAGTCCATGTTTTCCTTTTCAAATTGATATGGTAATAATTCATTAACGTTAGTGATTAATTCCTTACCCTTAATATTAAAAATATAAATAGGTGCAGTTTTTGGGAATAATTCACTTAAAACTTGTCTACATGCTCCACAAGGATAAGGTAAAGAATTTGATTCACAACATAATGCCATGCCTAACATGTCCTCTGTCTTATATCCAGAAAGAATAGTTCTAAAAACAGTATTTCTTTCCGCGCACATGCTTAAACCATAAGAAGCATTTTCAATATTTGCTCCTTGAATGATATTACCATCTTTTAATAAAATTGCTGCAGCAACTCTAAAATTAGAATATGGTGAATAAGATAATTCTAAAGCTTCTACTGCTTTTTGTTTTAAGTTTTTAATTTGTTCTTCGTTCATAGTTTCTCCTATAGTCCTAAAAGTTCCATTACTTCATCTTGGATTTTAAACATCACTTCTTCATCTTCTTTTTCCATGTGATCATAGCCAAGTAAATGAAGTAATCCATGACAAGTTAGAAATGACATCTCTCTTTGTAATGAATGATGATATTCTTCAGCTTGAGCGATACAAACATCGCTACAAATAAAGATTTCGCCTAAATCGCGTGGAAGATCTTTATTTTCATTAATTTTGCTTTCACCTTCAAAATCATCTTCAAAAGCAAATGAAATTACATCAGTTGGTCTATCGATATGACGATATTCTTTATTAATTTCATGAATTCTTTCTTTTGATACTAAATTGATTTCAAAAATAAAATATCCATCTAGTCCTAAATGAGAAAAGACAGTTTTTGCGATATTTAAAAAATAATCTTCATTAAAAGTATCTAAAGTTGTTTGATTTTCAAATGACATTTCTATTTCCATAAGTAAACCTCGATTTCCTTATTATTATAAATATTTTATAATAAATAAGCAATTTAATTAAGACAAAATTTAAGCGGGCTCATATAGGGCCCGCGAATAATGTTAATTATTTATCTAAAGCATCTAAATATAAATCGTAATATTCTTTATAAGATTTAGTCCAAGAATTATTTACTTTCATCGCATTGTGGATGATTTTAGTAAATTTTCTTTTTTGTTTATATAAATCTAAACTTAATTGAACAGTTGATAAGAATGCTTGTTTATTAAAATCTGTAAATAAGAAACCATTAGCTTCATCTACATTCATTCCATTATAAGGAATGATTGTATCGACCAATCCACCTGTCGCTCTAGCGATTGGTAAAGTACCATAACGATGAGAAATCATTTGGGTGATACCACAAGGTTCAAATCTTGAAGGCATTAAGAAGAAATCACAACTTGAATAAGCTTCATGCGCTATTTCTTCTGAATATTTTAAATCGATTGCAAAGTTATGAGGATATTTTTCCGCCATTTCTTTCATCTTATCTTCGATTTCTTTTTCACCTGTACCTAATACATAGATACATACTTTAGCTTTGATCAATTCTTCTAAAGATTCAGTGACTAAATCTAAACCTTTTTGGGCTGTTAATCTTGAAACAACTCCATATAAAGGATATTTAGGATTTAAGCCTTTTTCTTTACAGAATTCACGTTTATTTTTACCTTTTTGGCAAATGACGTTTTCAATTGTGTAATTGTGTTTAATTAATGGATCTTTATCAGGGTTCCAATCTTTAGTATCAATACCATTGACAATACCTTTAACAATACCCTTACGATAAGTTAAACAATCTTGTAAGCCTTGACCTGCTTGACCGTTTAATAATTCTTCACGGTGTGTTTTAGAAACGACTGTGATACGATCTGCAAGCATGATACCAGTTTTTAAATAAGAAACTTTGTTATCAAATCTTGTAGTACCATCATCATAGAATTTTTCACTTAAGTTGAAATAATCATATAAATCTTTACGATCGACTAATCCTAAGAAAGCAGGATTATGGATTGTGTAGATAAATTTAGGATCTCTTCTTAATTTACCTTTGAAGAATTCGCGATAAACAAGAGGAATCATACCTGTTTGCCAATCGTGTAAATGGATGATTTCAAAAGCAAGTTTTAATTCATAAATCATTTGTAAGGCAGAAAGTTGGAAGAAAGCAAATCTTTCTTGATCATCGAAATATCCATAAGGATTTTCTCTACCGCCGAAATAGAAATCATTACCGATGAAATAATAAGTAATATCTCTATATTTACATGTTAAGATTTCACATTTAATCTTAGTTCTCCAAGACATATTGATTTCAAATTCTGTAACATGTTTAATACCATATTCATCTTTTCTATTTTTAATTTTTTGATAATAAGGAAGAACAATTGATGTTGGGTGTTTATAAACAACCATTTTTCTTGATAAAGAATAAACAACATCAGCGAGTCCGCCCGTTTTAATAAACGGAACGGATTCGGAAGAAATCATGCAAATTTTCATTAGATAACATCCCCTTGTCCGACATATAAAGGATTATCTTTAGTGCCTTTTAATTCTTTAACATTAATAATTTTTGCCCCTTTATCGACAATAACATTTTCTAAAATACAATTTTCAGAAATGAATGCATTTGATAAAATGATGGAATTTCTGACCGTTGCCCCTTTAGAAATGACTGCATCTCTACAAACAACCGATGTATCAACCTTACCATCAATAATCGCACCATTGGATACGAAGGCATTTGTTACTTTAGAATGTTCTAAATATTTTGCTGGAGGTGTATCATGAGTTTTTGTATAAATTGGCCATGAAGTTGAGCATAATTCTTTTAACTTATCAAGATTTAATA
>CAVJGK010000073.1:0-7198 GCA_963648895.1 Lachnospiraceae bacterium
GGATAAATATCTTCTGCGAATATAAAACAAATAAAAGCAAATATAACTAATATTGAATATCCTAAATAATAAAAAGGTAGCACTGTATAATGAATTAATAGCCAACTAATAAACGAAATAAAAGCTAGTGAATATAAATAATAATCACTATATAAAAATTTATTAATTTTGCTTTTAATTTCCTTAAAGTTCATAATAATTCACTATTTAAACATTTTCACTTTCTTGAGGCTTAATTTCATTTTCCTTTATTTCATTATCATTTTCAAGTCCCATTAATAAAATAAATAATGAAAGCATATAAGTTGGTGATATAAATAAATTATCAACCATTGAATGGATAAACATGCCACCAAATAAGATTAAAGCATAAAATCCATAACTAGATTTTCTATTTTTAAAAATAAAATAAGATGTTTCACCTAAGTTATATAAATATAAAATTATACCGACAATACCACCAGCGAATAACATTTGTAATATCGCATTATGATACATATAAATAAAAGGAATATTGCTTTCTTCATATACTTCTACTCTCATTCCTTCACCTATAAGAATGTTTTTGATAGAAGAAGTATAACGATTAAATCCTTCTTGCCACATAGCGAATCTACCTGCAGAAATTTCTCCATCGACATGGATCTTTTCAAAGATTTTATAAATGAATGCTTCAACGATATTATGAAAAACACCTGCTGCACCAATTAAACAAACTCCCATGACACCTAAAGAAATTAAATAAGTCTTTTTCATTGATTTATCAATCTTTTTATATGTATAAACAATATAAGGAATAATTGTTAAAGCATAGATTAATAATCCACCTCTAGAAGTAGTTAAAATAACACCTAAAGTTAAAAATAAGATTACAACAAAATCAACAATAACACCTTTAAGGTTATTTTTCTTGCTTAATAAATAGAAAGCTCCTCCAACTGCAAAGTTAATTGAAATTACTCCAACATTTCGATTAGTCCAACCACATGAGCCAACGACGTTATATTCAGTCCCTCTATTTTGTAAGATGATAATAATCATATCCATAACAGTAATTATCGCGATTAAAATTAAAATCATCATCGCATGTTTTTTTAAATCGTGATTAACTTTATGTCCTGTTACAAATCCCATATAAACTAAAGCATAAGCAAGTAAGGCAAATGGAATTAAATATTCAGTGAAACCTAATTTACCGCTTAAACTAACAAATAAAACAGGTATAGATATTACTCCCATCACCAAATAAGAATTTCTTAATTTAGCTTTTAAGATGTTTGTTTTATTTTTAATAATAAAGCCAACTAATAATAAAATATAAATAAGAGCAACTACATATAAAGCCATAGGGATAGAATTATGATCAAATAATCCAGTTGAATTATCAACAATTACCATCCCAAATAAGACAATAGGAGTAAAAGGATATACATCATCAGCGAACACAAAACTAATTATAGTCGCGATTAATAATATAGAATAACCAAAATAATAAAATGGTAAAGCAGTAAAATGCATTAAAAGCCAACTAATAAAAGCAACAATGGCTAAAGTATAAAGATAATAATCACTATATAAAAACTTATTAATCTTTTCTTTGATTAAAGCAAATTTCATAGATCCTACCATTCTTTATTAATGCTTGTTTTATATGCTCCAAGACTAATTAATAAATACGCAACTGTTAATAATGTCGCATTAAACATGCTATTTACATTAAATCCATTACCATTGACAAGTGAAACAATCATCATGACAAAATAAGAAATAAAGACTAAGATTCCATATAATAATGTAGTACTTGCCAATACTAGACCAATAATTTTTTCATGGATGAATAGATAAATAAATCCGCAGATGATCATTAATACAAAACACATGCTTGTAATAGGATTTAAAATACTGTTAATCCAATCAACATTGTAATTAAATGAATATCTACCATAAAGTATGTATAATAATACGCTTGGAGCTAAAGAAACAATTGTTCCTTTATGTTCTTTTTGAATAAAAGCAAAATATACATAAAAGCCAACTAAAGCAATTAAAGTAAAAAGTCCAACAATAAATGCGCTAACATTTTCACTAGGAGTTGGTATACCTCCGTTAATAATAAATTTGATGAGTAATAATAATCCAGCGATTAAAAAGATAATCTTGGATGTAATTTTATTTGATTTTGATGCCATAAAAAATACCTTCTTTCTTTCAACAAGCGATATTATATTACATAAATGAAAAAAAGACCATACATTAAAGTATGGTCAAAGAATTATTTTTTTAAATACGCTAATTCAGGTAAGCCATTTTTCATTAATGGTTTATATTCACCTTGAATTAAAGGTAATGCATAAGCAATGTATTCATCAGATACATCGTTACCATTTTTAATCCATTCAACTGGGAAATATTTAGTTTTATCAACAACTTCTTTAACATCTGTTAATTGATAATATATATCATAAGATTTTTGAACACGTCTTTTAATAGAAACAATTTTACTAGTTTCGGTCAATGTCGCTTCTGTTGCAAAATAAGCACTTTGATAAGCTTCATTAATATCAGTTAAACTGACATAATGAGCGGCAGTTCTTTGGATTGCGTTAAATCTAATAGGTCTAACCGGATAGCCAAATGTTTCATTGACAACTTGTGCGAGAATTGTATTAACACCACCTAATTGATGGTGACCTTCAATATCATTTAAATAATTATATGAATAAGATCTTTCAATATAAGCGCCATTTGGGCCTCTGACACCTTCTGAAACAAAGACTAAACATCTATGTTTTTCTTCCATGACTTTTTTAACATCATCTAAGAAATTTCTCATAATGAATACTTGTTCTGGAAGATAGATTAAATCAGGTCCTAACCCATTTAAACATGCTAATTTACTTCCTGCAGTTAACCAACCTGTATCTCCGCCGGTAACTTCAACAATAACTACTCTACCTGTTTCATAAGAAGCATTATCTAAATTTAATTCTTCACAAACTGAAGCAATAAGTTTAATTGAACTACCATAACCTGGAGTATGATCTGATTCTTTTAAATCATTATCCATTGTTTTTGGAGCCCCAATAATGTGGCAAGGATAATTAATTGAAGTAAAGAAATTCGCTAATTTTTCTACTCCATCCATCGAATAGTTACCACCGATAATAACTATACCTCTAATATCATATTTTTTTACAGTGTTTAAAATTGCACAATAATCAGGTTCAAGATTGAAATGAGTATTTAAAAATTTCTCATTTAATCTATGTTTGCTACTTCCTAAATATGAACCATTGGTATATTTAATAACTTCTAAATCATGATCACTTGTTTCATCAAAACAAACAAGTTGATCTTTTAATAAACCATCAATTCCATAGACAGCACCATAAACATGATCATAAAGATCTCTACCTTTTGTAATTGCTCCAACTAATGAAGCATTCATGCTTTGAGTTGGACCGCCAGATTGTATGACTAATAAACTTCCTTTTTCCATTGTCTATCATCCTTTCTTAAATCTAATTATGATTATACTCCATTTGTTAAAATAATAAAATAGGCAATTTTTTCGAAAGTCTTTATTTTACTAAAAAAAGGTCACTTTTCGCATAAAAACTCAATATATCCGAAATTATGTAAATTTAATGTAAAGAAAAAATCTAGCTTTTAAACTAGATTTTATACCTTTAAATCTCCATCTTTGATCAAATTGAATTTTCTAAAAATTAAATCAATAACAAAGACTAATATTGCAGGTAGAATGAATTCCAATCCAAATATTCCTACCCATGTTTGCCAAGTATTACCCATTGAAGCATAAGTACCAATTTGGCCAACTAATCCTGCAGTACCCATACCAGCACTTGAGCCCATACATATAACTTTAAAGACACATGTTGATAAAGGCCCTAATATTGCACTTGCGATAATAGTAGGTAACCAAACAATTGGCTTTTTTAAAATATTTTTAAATTGAAGCATGGATGTACCAATTCCAATGGAAATTACCATACCGATACCATTATCTTTTCTTGATTGAACTGCAAAACCAATCATTTGAGTAGAACAACCAACAATAGCTGCACCACTTGCAATGACTAATCCTGAATAAGTAGGATTGCTTAATGCTTCAGCAATGCTCATTCCGTCTGGGAGAATAAATATCATCGCAGCGATTGCCGCAGAAGATATAGGAGCGGTTAATGCCATACCCATCAATACTGAAACAACTATACCCATAATTAATGGAATTGTATTAGTACCTGAATTGACTAACCATTGCATACCATAAGTAACATAAATAGCGGGATATCTAATTAATAATGAAGCAACTAAACAAACACAAATACCAAATAATGGAATTAATAATACATCGACTGGTGTTTTCTTTCTTAATACGTATTTCATCGCTAAAGCAACGGCGATACATACTAAATAAATAGTTAATGGATCACCAACTTTTAATCCATCTGAATAAGTTCCACTTGTAACAAATTTAGTTGATAAGGAAAAATATGCAGCAAGTTCTCCACAAGATGCAAGAACGATTGTATTTAAAGGTTTTAAGTTTAACGCTAAAGATACACCGACACCAATTCCTGCACCTAATAATATTTGTAAAACGTACGATACGCCTGTTTTACCACTACCTAGGATATTAAACATAAATTGGCAAAAACCATTATCACCTAGACTAAATAATTGACCAATAGTTCCAATAATGGTTCCAATGATTAAAGTTGCGAATAATCCATAGGCCATACCATTTAAAGTCTTGATAAAAAAATCTAAAATTTTATTTTCTTTCTTTTCTACTTTTTCTTCCATAAAAAGCCCCTCTTTTTAGCCTATTTATATTACCACAATTACCCTAAAACTTTCTATAATTCCACAAAAAAATCTCCCAATTGGGAGATTTAAAATTCAATCAATTATTTTATTTTGTGCCTTTAACGTAAACTACTAAACCAGCAGCTTCTAAAACAGAAATAAATAAGTTAATTAAGCTACCTACTGTGAATGTACTAATTAATGCAATTGCACCACCAACAACACCGATGATTTCAAATACAAGAATGATGATAGCGATAATGTGTGCAGCTGCACCAATAGTTTGGCCATTTGCTTTACGAATACCTTGAGTTCCTAAGAATACTTCAATTAATGCACCAACAACGCTTAAGATTAATGCAATAAGCGCAGATGTTTTTAATAATTCAAGGCTCATATCACCTGAAGGTTGTGTTGTACCATTTAATACATTTACATAAGAGATTGTTGTAGTTACAATTGAACAAACACCAAGAATGATTAAAATAATACTAACTATTTTTAATAAAGTTTTATTTTCCATAATATACTTGTCTCCTTTTGACGCCTAAATCATAGCACTTTAAGTTACTTTATTCTATAAATATTTACAAATATATTTTTATCTTATATGATACTTATAATATAAAGGAGTAAGTTATGTACATATTATCAAGTATTGTAGACATTATGAAAGAAATTTCTAATGGTCAATTAGAAGGCGCAAGTGATGGAATATTAATAATGATGTTTATTGTTGGATTATTATTAGTTATCGCATCTATCTTTGCATTCGTTGTTTCTATTTATTTAGGTATTAGTTATTTTAAATATAATAGAAAGCAAAATTCTTTAGGAAAAACCGGTGAAGAAATCGCTCGTGAAATTCTCGATAACAACGATTTACAACATATTAAAGTTTCAAAAAATGGTTCTATCTTATTTGGAAATAGTTATTCTCACTATTTCAAAAAGGTCAGATTAAGAAGATTGACTTGGAAAAAAACAAGTGTTACTTCTTTAGCGATGGCTGCTCAAAAATCAAGTCTTGCTATTTTAGATAAAGAAAATGATAAAGACATGAAATTAAAAAATGTCTTAACACCATTTATCTATATTGGTCCATTGGCTTTTATTCCATTTGTATTAATTGGTGTTGTTCTCGACATGTTAGTATTTAAATTAGATACTCCAATTTGTACAATCATCTGCACTGTCGTTGGTTTCTTATTCTATATTGCTGCATTTGTTATGTCAATTTTAGTTTTAAAAACAGAAAAGAAAGCACAACAAAAAGCACTTAAAATCATGCAAGAAGAAAATCTTGCAAATAATGAAGAAATTGAAGATTGTAAACACTTATTCAAACTATATAACATTGAATATGTTAATAACATGATTATCGCGTTATTAGAACTTATCTACCGCGTATTACAAATTATCGCTTATATTCAAGGTGGTAGTTCTTCTTCATCATCTAGCAACTAAAAAAAACTCTGATATTAGTTTCCTTAAATTAAGTTTAGGTACTAAATATCAGAGTTTTTATTTTAATAAATGTAAGGTAATGATTCAAAATTGAGGAAATCTTCTAATGCATAAAGCATATAATCTAAATAGCCACTAGTTCGATATAATGTTGTTTCTAATGAATCACTGCTACTATAAATAACTTTATTAACGCTAGATTCATCAATGCCATAATATTGATGTTTATAAGTATTAACTTTACCTGTTAAATTAATGTTACATATATTGTTATTATCATAAAAAAGAAAGCTAAAAGACAACTGTTTATCATAATAATTAAATGATATTTTAAAATCTAATGTTTCATTTTCATGATTTAATTTTTCTCGCTTTATATTATATGTAACAACAAATTTATCTTCTACATAACCTAACTTAATTCTATAATTGCCATCATAAAATTGTTCAATAATTACAAAATGTTGTTCATCACCATTGGACAATAAATAATCAACAACTTTTTGTTTTTCAGGCGCATTTCCACAGCTAGTAAATAATGGAATAAAAACAAATAAAACACATAAAATTTTAATAATCTTTTCTTTTATTTTCATATTGTTCTCCTATTAATTAATCTGCTGTTACTAAATTACAATCATATAAACCATGAATATAATAAGGCTTATTTTCCATAAGATAATCAATCGCTTTAGCTCTAGAATCCAAATCTTTAAACCACATACGATAATGAGGATGATCCAATATATAAGGAGAGTCTACATATGTTCCATCAACAAATTTTTCATGAGCATATCCATTAGTATATTCAAGTTCGGTAAAAGATAGATATTTAAAGTCTTCAGTGGTAAAAATATGTTTTCTAAAATTAATATCAATATAAAGTATAATATAATAA
>CAVJGK010000074.1:0-7190 GCA_963648895.1 Lachnospiraceae bacterium
GTTTTATTTTCTCCTAATGATCCAATAAATTGACAAATAGAAGGAGTTTCAGGTAATCCCATCTTCATTAAAATCGAATTAGATTTTTTTAATTGTTCTTCTGCTTGTAAAAAATATCTTCCATCTGTCCATACATAAGAAGCATTCTGTGTAACAACTAATGTACCTGCGCTACCAGTGAAGGAAGAAAAATAGGCTCTAGCTTTAAAATGATCACCGATATATTCAGAACCATGATCATCATTTGATGAAATAACATAAGCATCAATATTATTATTTTTTAAATATTCTTGTAATTTTTTAATATCTTCTAACATAATTATACCTCGCAAAGTTATTATATAACTTTTAAGATTATATTTCTTTATAAAATTGAAAAACTACCTAGGGATCTAGGTAGTCAATAAGTTTATTCTAATTCGAATGCACCAGTGTATAATTGATAATATTTACCCTTCTTTGCAATTAATTCTTCATGGCTACCTCTTTCGATAATAACACCATGATCAAGAACCATAATTACATCAGAGTTTTGAACTGTTGATAATCTATGTGCGATAACAAAGACAGTTCTACCTTTCATTAATTCATCAGTACCTTTTTGAACTAATAATTCAGTACGTGTATCAATGGAAGATGTCGCTTCATCCATGATCATAACAGGAGCGTTACACACTGCTGCTCTAGCAATGGAAATAAGTTGTCTTTGACCTTGAGATAAGTTAGCTCCATCACTTAATAACATTGTGTTATAACCTTCTGGTAAACGAGTGATGAAATCATGTGCATTAGCGAGTTTTGCTGCCGCGATACATTCTTCATCAGTCGCGTCTAGTTTACCATAACGGATGTTATCCATAACAGTACCAGTAAATAAGTTAGTATCTTGTAAGACAATACCAAGAGATCTTCTTAAATCATCTTTCTTAATTTTGTTAATGTTAATACCATCATATCTAATCTTACCATCTGCGATATCATAGAATCTGTTAATTAAGTTAGTAATAGTTGTTTTACCAGCACCAGTTGCACCAACGAAAGCAACTTTTTGTCCTGGGTAAGCATATAAAGTAACATCGTGAAGAACAATCTTTTCTTCAGTATAACCAAAGTCGACATCAAACATTCTGATATCACCTTTTAATTCAGTATAAGTAACTGTTCCATCACCATGAGGATGTTTCCAAGCCCATTTATTAGTTCTATGATCTACTTCAGTAATAACACCATTTTCATCGATATTTGCGTTAACTAAAGTAACATAACCATCATCTGTTTCAGGAGTTTCATCGATTAAACCAAAGATTCTTTCAGTTGCCGCACCTGCCATAACAAGAGTGTTGAATTGTTGAGCGACTTGGTTAATGTTATTTGTAAATTGTCTAGATAAAGTTAAGAATGAGATTAAAATTGGTAAGAATTCTTCTACTGTAATTTCTTTCCATCCACCAGAGATAGATAAGTTAAATAAGCTTAATCCATTTAAAGCACCTGCTAAGAATAAGCCACCAACGAATGCAAGAATAACATACATAATGTTACCAATGTTCATTGTAATAGGGCCCATTTTAGAAGCATTAGCTTCAGCGAATTCACTAGCTTTAAATAATGAATCATTTAATTCATCAAATTTTTCTTTTGATTTTGCTTCATAAGAGAATACTTTAACAACTTTTTGACCATGCATCATTTCTTCAACATAGCCTTCAACTTTACCGATTTGTCTTTGTTGAGCGATAAATCCTTCACGAGAATTTTTACCTACTTTGTTAGTAGTTCTTACCATGAAGAAGATACCTAGGAAGACAAATAAAGCAAGCCATACAGAATACCATAACATTAAGAATACTAAGACGACTAACATAACAACAGCTTGAACCATTTGAGTGATAGTTTGAGAAATAAATTGTCTTAATGTATCAGTATCGTTTGTGTAATAAGACATGATATCACCAGAGTTGTGGCTATCAAAATATCTAATTGGAAGTCTTTCCATCTTATTGAACATTAAAGTTCTAATTTTCTTTAAAGAACCTTGAGTGATCTTTGCCATAATGAGGTTTTGAATGACGCTAGCAAGAACACCTGCACCTCTTAAAGCAACCATGATCCATAAGATATTAAATAAATAAGATAGACATTGAGAAATGATTTCTTCATTGCCTTGATTCTTTAAACCAAGTTCGACAGTTGTAGTAATTTCATTTAAGAAAATAGATGCGCTGGCATTGGCTAAAACCACTAATGCTAAACAAATAAATACAACGATCCATTCAACTTTAAAGAAACTAAATAATAATTTAAATAAACGTCCCAAAATACCTTTATTTAATTTACGAGGAGCACGTTTATTATTTAACTCATCATGATTTTTTCTTTGAATACGTTCACGAATCATACTATTTGCCCTCCCCATTTACTTTATTTTGTGAATTATAAACTTCTTGGTAAATCTTGTTTTCTTTTAATAATTCTTCATGAGTACCAATTTGATTAATTTCACCATTATCCATAACAATAATCTTATCAGCATCTTGAACTGAAGATACTCTTTGAGCGATGATAATTTTAGTTGTAGTTGGAATAAATTCTTTTAAACCTTGTCTAATTAAAGCATCAGTTTTTGTATCAACCGCGGAAGTTGAATCATCAAGGATTAAGATCTTAGGCTTTTTAAGTAAAGCTCTTGCGATACATAATCTTTGTTTTTGACCACCAGATACGTTAGAACCACCTTGTTCAATATATGTATCATATTTATCAGGGAATGTTTGGATGAATTCATCTGCTTGAGCAAGTTTACAAGCTGCAACCATTTCTTCATCAGTTGCTTCTAAATTACCCCAACGTAAGTTTTCTTTAATAGTTCCTGAGAATAAGACATTCTTTTGTAAGACAACTGCAACATTATCTCTTAATGTCTTTAAATCATATTCTTTAACGTTGTGATCACCAACAATTACTTCTCCATCGCTTACATCATATAAACGAGAAATAAGTTGAATTAATGAAGATTTAGCGGAGCCAGTTCCACCTAAAATACCGATAGTTTCACCTGATTTAATATGAAGATTAATATTTTTTAAAGCATATCTATCAGAATCTTCTTTGTATTTAAAAGAAACATCGTTGAAATCAATATCACCATTAGAAACTTCATATAAAGGATCAATAGGATTAACAAGGTTTGGTCTTTCTTCTAAAATTTCACAAACTCTTTCTGCAGATTCACTTGAGATAACACACATCATGAAGACAAAGCTAAACATCATAAGTGAAGAAAGAATTTGCATTGAATAAGTTGATAATGAAGTTAAATCACCAATATTTAAATCTAAACCATTAGTTTTAATAATGATAACGCCACCAAAATACATTAATAATGTAAATGAAGTATACATAGCGAGCATCATTAATGGGTTGTTCATACCAATAATTTTTTCTGCTTTGATAAAGTCGTTCATAACATCAGTTGATGCTTTGTTGAACTTTTCTTGTTCATAATCTTCTCTAACATAAGCTTTAACAACTCTCATACCACGAACGTTTTCTTGGACTGTATTATTTAAAGCATCATATTTATTGAAAACCTTTTTAAATAATGGATGTGAGCATTTGAAAATTACAATCAATCCAATCGCGACTACTGGAATAATCGCTAAAAAGAGAAGAGGTAAAGTTGGATGATAACTAAATGCAAAGATGACGCTAAAGATTAATAATAAAGGACATCTAACCGCTAATCTAATAATCATCATATAAGCTTGTTGAATATTAGTAATATCTGTAGTTAAACGTGTAACTAAAGATGGAGTTGAGAATTTATCGATATTGGAGAATGAGAATTCTTGAATACGATAATAAACATCTTTTCTTAAGTTTTTTGCAAATCCAGCACCTGCTTTAGCCCCATATCTTGCAGACATTACTCCACCAAATAAAGAAGCAAATGCCATCGCTACTAAGATTAAACCAGTGATGGATATTCTTAAAATAATATCGCCGCCATTAACTACTGTTTCAGGTTTAGTTAAACTTTGTAAATAATTAAGTAAATCTGAAACAACAAATGGAAGCAAACATTCCATAATAACTTCAATAATAATAAATAAAGGAGCTAAAATGGATTCTTTTTTATACTCTCTAATACTTCTAGAGAGAATTCTAATTGTTTTCATTTTTATTTATTCCTCCGTTTCCGCAATATTTTAATTATATAAAATAATTAAATCAAGATATTTGTTTCAATAAAAATTTATTTTTTATTGACCATTTTTTGTTTGTTAATTTTTTCATTTTTTAAGCAATTATTTTTAATCACTTCGAGACAATGTAAGAATGTATTTACTTCATCTTCGCTTAATCCTTCAGTTAATGTTTTATCATGTGCATAAATCTTTTTATCAAATTCAGTAACTATTTCTTTTCCAAAATCAGTAATAACTACTTTCTTATATCGATTATCACAAGCATTAACTCTTTGGATTAAACCTTTTCTTTCCATAGTAGAAAGAACTTTAGAACAAGTTGATTTAGTTGTTTGTAAAACTTTTTCTAAATCGCATTGATGAATATCTTCACCTTCATGTTCCATTATATATTTACAAATAAACATATTAGGTCCTGAGATTAGTTCTCCTTTAAAATCTAAAGATCTTACATATGAATCTATTTCTCTACCTAGTAGATTTTGTAATTTTCTTACTTCTCCTCCGATGAGTCTATCTTCCATAAACCTCCTTACTTTGATGTCAAACAGTTTGACATGCAACTATTATAGTCACATTATATTAATTGTCAACAAATTAGCAAAATTATTTTAATGTTTTTATATCATAAGAAAAGACCCTAGGTTTTACCCCAAGGTCTAAAGGAAAATAATATAATAAATTATTTAAATATTAAGCTACTCTACCAGCATATCCAAATGTTGATGTACTTCCATCATATTCATATGTACCAGTCATAACATCTGTTGTTTTATTATATTTTAAAGTAACATCTGTATCACCACATGAGAATGTAATAGTAGAAACACCATCAACTTCTGTTACAGTATAAGAAATTGTTTCACCATTATATGTACCAGTTCCATCAGCATTTAATACCAATTTATATACGCTACTATAATAGCTAGTACTGCTTAAAATGTTCCATTTTCCAACATAACTTGCAGATTCATCAACAATATTAAATTTTGCTAATACGCTATCGTCTTTTGTGGATTTAACTGTAACTTTAGCTGTTTTATCAAATGGATTTGTATCTTCAGTTACAATTTTAACTTTGCTTGTCATATTAAATGTTCCTTCTGCATCATAATAGCCTAAGCATTGATCAACTAATTCTGTATCATTATAGAATCCAAATAAAATAGCGCCAGTTTTAGTTTTAGCATTAATAGTAGAAATATAAGTTACTTTTGTAGCTTCTTTAGTTGTACCAATACATAATCCAGAAACTAATCCAAAGTTATAAGAAGACATTGCAGAGTTAGAAACAGCAATAATTGTATCTTCATAGAATACTTGATAGCCGTTTTTACCAGTAAATACTGTTTCACTACCATCATAATCATCTTTTAATGTATCTTTTGTAGTTCCACCTACAATAATACTACCATCGCCATCTACTTTAACAGCATAACTTTCACTAATAGTAGAATTATAATATGGAGTAACAACTGGAGCAGTTGATGATGCATTGGTTATAGAATTATAATAACCAGTATTGACTGTACCAAGTTTAACTATATCAGCATTCTTATATGGTAAATTCTTTTCAGTTAATGATAATTCAATTTCTGTATAAACATAGTTAGCATTTGGAGTATATGTCATAACAGTTTTTCCTGCATATTCAGTTAATTTAGTTGAAATATCTACAGTAGCATAATCTCCTTTAGAATCATTATTTTTTCCACCCCATTTTGTTTCATAATCATCTAATGATTTTTCTTCAATACTATATCCATAACTTATGTATTTTAATTTTGCAGTGACAGTGCTTGGTGCATAATCATCTGTTTTAGCTTCAGCGGAAATATAAATTGTTTCACCATATTTCCATTTACCATCAAACGCTCTCTTAGTATATGTTTTTGTTGTGCCATCTTCTGCAGTAGTTTCATCAATTGTGAATAATTCAACATTTAAATTAGATGAAGCAGTTGCTTTTAAATCAACAACAGCATCTTTTGAAGCATCAAGGAGTTCTGCTTTAACTTCTGAGTTAGAATTTGGCATTACAAATGAATATGTTTCCAATCCAGCAACTACTGGAGTTTCATCAGCTGCAACTTTTTCACCATCAATAACAAAATCTTTTAATCTTAATTGATTATTATTTTTTCTAGCAATTGCGCATTTTTGACCAGCTCTTGCAAAGAATGTAGTTGTTTCTTCCCAAATTGATTTTCCTTCTTCATCAGTTCCTTTTTCAACATACATTTTATAAACGAAATCTTGAGTTTTATAAGCTTTTGTTGAAATCTTACCTAATTCTTCTTCATCAAATTCAGCTTTAAAATATGCACCTAAAACTGTTGGTTCAATGATTACATCAGCATTAGGCATTTTAAATTTATAACCTGTTAATGAATTACCTGTGAATTCTACTTCTACTTTATCTTTACCATCTAAGTAATAAATTTCTAATCCTTCTACTGAATAACCAGAAACTGTACCGATACTAAATGTAACTTCTTCACCGACATCCGCTCTTGTGGATAAGCCATCTGCGTGTGATAAGCCTTGTGCATCTGAATAAGAAATCTTATGTGCTTTAGCGGCTACTACATCATAAGTTGTAATAACGAATTCTACATCTTCACCAGTACATGTGTATAAGTAATAACGGATATTAGCGTTTGTACCACTTGTTCCTGCACTTGCAACAGTTGTATCACCAACTTTAACTGATTCAATTTCATAATCAGTACCAGTTAAAATAACTGTTAATTGAACTGCTTGACCCTTTCTTGCTGTTGTAACATCTAAATCAGCATAAGCACCTTTACCTACTACACTTGCACTTACTTTGTAAGAATTAGTAGTAGTTTGTGATGTTGGGGTAGAACCAGAAGTTGCATCAGATGTTGAAGCACATCCTGTTGCTGTAGCCCCAAAGACGCCTGTTAATAATAAACCGACGCAAAGTGTTTTGAGAATTGTTTTTCCTCTCATATATAA
>CAVJGK010000075.1:0-7068 GCA_963648895.1 Lachnospiraceae bacterium
GTTAAGGATGATTTTGTTACAACTTCTGAAGAATATATAACTTTTAATGGAGAAAAAATTGGTGTAAAGGTATATGGAACTGATGAAGACACAACTCTAGCTGCTTTATTTGATGAAGACGGGGAATTATATTATTTAACTAAATTAGCTGAAACAGATAAAACTGGCAATATTATTACTACTAATTCAGCAGATTTGTTTTTACCTACTACACTAAAAGACAAAAATATTACTATTGAATGGAAATCTAATAATAATAATTATTTATCTGATAACGGTATTATTCAAAGTGATGTAAATAATGGTACAAAAGTATCTATTACAGGATATTTCACTATTAATAATAAAGTTTTAACTAAAACAATAACTATTAAAGTATCAAATCAAAATCATGATACTATATTCCAATATTTTTTGGCACAATTATCACCTATTACTATTGAACATGTATATAGTGCCGGTAGAGAACTATATTCATATTATTATTTACCAATAGTAGCTTCTAGCACTTCAAACAAGTATCATTATACGAATGCATATAATACTCCATATAACGAAAATAGTGAATCTACTGAAATAGGTTATTCATGGTTAGGATTTAATGATGTAGCGTTTGAATCACTAACTTATACGCAAATACCAGCATATAATTTTATTTCGATAAATCAAAATGCTATAGATACTAATCACAATAACGATAAAGGTGTTGCTATATATTTAAGTAGTGCTACATTTGAAACTTATGCTCAAATTAATTTAGTTGCTAAATTTGCTAATGATGAAGAAGAATATAGTGGCAAAGTTAATATTATTATCAATCCTGGTTATGATACTAGTTTAAATGAATTAGTATTTGAAAAAACTGAACAAGATTTATCGCAAGTTGATGTTTTGCAAAACATATTAGATACAAGAAAAGAAAATAATATGTTAAATGAAAAAGGTGATTTTATCCTTGATGGTACATATAACAGTTATTTAATTCAATATGTAATTCCTGAATCTAGCGTTAATGCAATTAGTGAAATTATTGGATACTCTGATGATAATTGTACTAAAATAGTAGCTAAAATTAGTGAAGCATATACATATAATGAATCAAGTTCTAGTTCTTGGCGCAATATGTTTACAGTTGATCAAATGAAACAAATTGTTAAGTATAAAGTATGTTTAAACCCTGAAGGATTTCTACTTAATGATTCATCATTTGCAGTTAACGTTGTACTTGTAATGCCTACAAGTGATAACGCACTTCATACAGCAGCAAGAATTCAGTACTTTACTTGTCCTGGTGTTATTAAATGTGATTCAGAAGGTTTTGCTAATATGTCTGTATTTAATTCGGTTAAATATCAAGTATGGACTGAATTAAAGAAGAAGACTAGTGAAACTTATAATGGAGATGTAATTGATGATGATTATACAAGTAGTAGTGATAATCTATCATTTACTGTTTCTAATAATATAGTTACTAATCATACAGGTGCTTATATTTTGCGTCATGATGCATACTTATGTACATCTTTAGTATTTGATACATCGGAAAACATTACTTCAACTGACAATCATATTGTTTATGGATTATCTAAATTAATTGATTGGGCAACCTGTGATTCTAAAAATACGTTAAGTGCAAGATATTCTAATGATAAGAGTTTTAATACAAGTTCTACTTTTTGGTCAACATATAAAGACTATGCATCAAACGGAGAAAGTTATTTAGATAATAATGAACAAACTGTTTTAAAGGCTTATTATAAAGAATTTATTAAAACCGATTTATCTGACGCGGAATGGAATACTATACTTAATAATATTTCTTATAACATATATGATAGTGATGGCAATCCAAAATATATTATTTATGATTATGCTGGATTAAATGCAGCAGTTAACGCTTATTGGAATAATACATCTACTTATGGAACTAACTATGACTGGGGCAGTACAACAACTGCTTCAGAAATTGTTGGTAAATGGCATGATGGACTTATTTGTTGGGCATTTAACACTAGAAATATAGGTGAAAGAGCAGGTAGCCGTGCTTGTTATGGTACATACGATTGGACTGGATTAGTAGGCAGTGATTATTCTTCTTGGTCTTCAAGTCGAACTGGTAGTTCTGATACTAGTTATGATAATAGTAAATATTATACTGGTGATAATTATGTTTATGATAATACTTCATACATCACAATTTATGAATTAGAAGTATTAATGGCATTTATGTTAAATACTAAAGCAGCTAGGTCTGCTTCTACATCTCAAGTTAGTGATACTGCTAAAGCGGAAGTTCAAAGAATTAGAGATACATACTTTGTTATTCCAAGATATTTTAATGATGATGGTATTGCTAGCTTAATCGCAAAAGCTTATAGTGATTTAGGCAAAACAGTATCGGGAAATGAAACAACTGGATTTAGTGCTGAATTAAAAGAATTTAGAGTTGCAGGTGTAAATTATACTACACCACATGTAACATTGTTAGATGCTTCAACTAGTGGTTTAGATTATTTCCCTAATTTAACAACATTATATATTCATGGTGATTTTGATAATAAACTAAGAGCATTCCAATTAGATTCTTCATTAACAACTGTATTTAATCGTATTACATCAACTAATACCAAATTAGAAAATTTAGCATTTGAATATTGTTCGGATTCTAATATGTCCTTAAGCTTAGAAAATATTTATAAATTAAGTAATCTAGAAGTTATTTCTTTCAGGCATAATCAATCTATTAACAATATTGGTGCATTATTAAAATTAGATTTAAGTAAATTATCTTATGTTGATGTTTCTGATATTAATTTAAAGAATGCTTATTCGGAATTTGCATTACAAGCAATTAATTTAAAATCAGAAGTCACTCATACTCTTTATTATTCATTAGACGGAAGTACAGCTGCAACTGAATACACAAAATCTTTAGCAAAAGATGCAGAAGGTTTAATCTACTTAGAAGAATTCTATACATTACTTGCTGAAAATGCGCAATTAACTCAAAAAGTATATGATGATAATGGTAATGAAACAGATGTTCAGTGGTCTATTGAAGAGGGAAATGGATTGACATATGTTAGTTCGTCTAATACTTCAAATCTTAATTCTATTTCTTATGCATATACTAATTATTATTTTGTTACTAGTGATTTTACTTATAAAGGCATTACATTTACTAAAAATCATTTATATAAGATTTATTCAAATACAAATGGAAATGTCGCTTTCAAAGAAGTAACAGATAAAAATGGAAACGCTATTGAATTATTGGATAGTGAACCTAGTGATACATTAACTGATGAAGAAAAAAATGCTGCGATTAGTGGTATAGAAAAACAAAATATCAATGTAATAGGTGAATATACTTTAACTAATACAGGTGGATTTAATAATGTAACAATCGATAATAGTAGTAGTTATACTCCAAGTGAGGGAACAAATTTACAAGGAAGCAATAGTACAACTACATGTAGACTTTATGATTCTTCTAGTAATCAAATTGGAACAATTTCAGGGTATTCTATTGGATATTTATCTAGTACAAATTTATCTAGAACTTTAACTTATATAAAAGAAGAGTATTCTTTAACAAATGCAATTAGTACGACAGTCGATAAATATTATTATGTCTCAGATAATGGATATTATAATATATACAAAAAATCTTATTTAATTGAAATCGCAGATACTGAAACTACAATTTCGGATACAAGAAAAGATACTGAAACATTTAGATGTTGGTATGTAGCGTCAAGTCGTACAGGTAGGAGGAATAATTATACTTATAGTTTTACTAGTTTATTAAATAGTTATGCAACTATAAAATATATTGAATTTAATGGTACTACATATGATATTTATTCAGATGATTATTATAGTAAAACTGTAGGAACTCCTACTTCTAAAATATCAAGTGAAGATTCTATTGATACAATTAGTATTGATGAAAATACAATTATGTGTTCAGCAATGAACGCAAGTGATTCATTAGATAATGCAGTTAATTCTATACACAAAACTTATTCAATTACTAATAATTCAATCATGTATGATAATTATAGTTACAATACAATTGCTCAAGGATATTATACAATTGGAATAGATAGTACAGGCTTTACTTATACATCAGCAAGTTCAAGTACCGCAATTTTAAATGCTAAGTATATGGATGATTTACTTGCTGAAGCAAATACTCATTTAAATGATGCTAAATTCGGTTTATATTATCATAAATATTATGCTTATGGCGGTGGAACTGCTACCTATAATGGATTTACTTATACTAATAAAAACATCTATATATTAGATATTGGAAACGATGGTAAATTCTATTGGACGCAAGATTCTAATGTAAACGCAAGAACTTATGAAGAAGTAACAGGCACTTATAAAGATCTTGATACTATCATTAATAACTTAGATTCTTCATATTTGGGTAAAGTATATTATTATACTGGTAGTGTTAACTCTACATGGAGAATTGGTACTAATGTATGGTTCCAAGTTATATATGATTCTGAACTAGGTGTTTATCAATTTACTAGATTTGGAGTTGTTGATTCAGCATATTTAACTTTCAATTCAAGTGGTAAATTATCAACATATAATAATAATAATAATTTAAATAGTGATGGTTTAAAATCTATTTGTAATATTGTTGAATATATGGATACATCTACATTCTCAAGTGGCGCAGCCACAACAACTTATGATAAAGCAACTGGTGGAACATTTACGGCAGTAATTAAAGCTAGTATTACAGTAAATGGAGAGAAATACGAACGATTATTTGTAATAGAAGTCATTGGTTAGTTAAAAGAAAGGAGGCAAGAGCCTTATGAAAAAGAAAATAGGAATTATAACTTTAATTTTATCAGTATTGTTTATAGGCGGTATATCAGTTCTTGCCTACTTTAATCTAACTACAAGTAGTAATAATATAACTATAAGTAAAGACTTAAATGGTGATATTATTGAAATTGAATCATTTGATTCTTTAGTTACATATGCAAAAAATGAAACATACAATAATTCAAGTGAATCAAGTACTATAGATGATAATTCTCAAAATAGAAAAGCATTAAAGTTTAAAAATGATATAGTTTTATATAATGATTTATATATAACTACTGACACAAATTTAGATCTTGCCGGATATAACTTATATTTGAATGGATATAAGTTAATATATAATAATAAGTTTTACGGAACTTTCCAAATTTATTCAAGTAAAGAAGGTTCAAATATTATACCTGAACAAGTAATAGTATCTACATCGGATGATACTACTACTTATACTGATAGAACTGATGCAAACGAAGGTTATATTGAAATATATACTCCAAATGCTGTAGTTACTACTAATAAAAATATTTCTTGTAAAATATTAAATAATTATGCAAGTAGTACAAAAGCAGAAGAAACAAAGGGACTATCAGATTATATTAAAGTAGTTTCAAGTTCAAATTTATATTTAGCATATGATGCTTTCAAATTAATATCTGAAAAGTTACTTACTTATACCGATGAAAGAGTAGCGAATATAGATTTAACTACTCTTTCATCTAATAAAAAAATCACTACTAATGATAATGTTTCTACATTTGATTCTTCATTATTTATTCCAAATCGTGTAGTTAATAATGTTTGTTACTGCGCATATAGTGATAATAAACATACTTCTTGTGCATTTGCAAATGGTTCACTTGATTTACCATTTACTTATTACAATTATTCAAATATATCTATAGAATACGAATCTAGTAATGATGATATACTTTCTAATTTAGGTATAATTACTCTGCCTGATGGCGAAGATGATGTAACACTTACTATTAATATTAAAATAGATGATAATGTTATTGCCACTAGTGATGTTGTTTTACATATTATAAATCCTGATAATAACGAAGCTTCAGAAAAACAAGCTCAAACTTTAGTCTTAGAAACACTAAAGAAATATTATAATAGTGAATCTAATTTATATAGATTAGATCATGATTTAATATTGCCTAAGAAAATTGGTGAGTCTACTATAACTTATACTCCATATGTTAGAAGTAGTGATAGTGATGCAACAACAATTTTTGACGGAGATGTAACAACATATAAAGCTATATCATCTAACTCTTATATTAAAGATGTTGACGGAGATACACCTAAAAATTATGTATTATTATCTCCTAATAGTTCTTTAAAAGCTCTACAAATAAAGATTAATACAGATACTGATACAACCGGATTAACTTTATATGTAAAGGCCGCATGTGTTGATACTGTTATATCAAATGAATCTACATTAGCTAAGAATTTACTTAACGAATGGTATGGTGGTAAGATTACCATTTACAAAACAGATAATAATTATTCAAATCAAGAATTATATTCTCTAAATGATATTGATACTACTTTATATCCTAATATTACAAGTCTACATTATAAATTGACAAATGATTCTAATAGATTATATACGCTAACTGATTCTACTGATACAGAAAAAGGATTACTTGAAGTTACAAGTGGTAAAACACCGGAAATTTATATTCAAGATGTATTATTAACTTGTGTATTTGTAATTAATGGGAAAGATATATCTATTGATTTAAGTATTGAAGTTAAACAAGGTAGCGATGAAACTATTAGTTCATTCATGCCATATTATTATTACTATAGTGATTATGTAAAAAATAATACTAATAATTATGTAGATTTCGATATAGAAATTCCTCTAGCCTATAGTACTACAGGTCCTATCGTATTATTTGACTTTGTAACACTAACTAGTGCTTATAAAGATCCAGGAGAAGAAACAGGTACTACATATGATAGTAGTGTAATTAATCAAACTAGTGCTATTAGAGTTAAATTATATTATAATAAAAATTCTTATTTGTTAGATGCGCCTGAAAAAGGCAAATCATATAAAGATATTTTTGATAAATATTTAACAGATAATAACATATCTTTAAGTGACATTTTATCATATGGTGATGCCAAATGGATTATTGTATATAATCTTGAAAGTGTCGCAAACGAGAATCAAAGTATGGGTCTACTATATAA
>CAVJGK010000076.1:0-7022 GCA_963648895.1 Lachnospiraceae bacterium
CCTTTAAAGTTTACTTAATTAATCCACTTTCTTTTAATAAAGTTTCAACATCAGTACCTTTTACTTTCTTTTTAACAATCTTTAATAATTCTTTTTCTTTAAAAGATAATTTAACATCTTCTAATGGTTTTTTATCTAATCCGTAGTAGCAAGCTTTTAATAATTCTCTTACATCGTAGCAAGATCCCCAAACTTCTGGAACTGCACGATCAATATTTAATAAAGTATAAGCTGCTTCCATACCAGTACGGATAGAATATTCTGTTGTGAAAATTGTATCTCTTGGAGTTTCTGCAAATTGGCCAACGAATGCGAAGTTAACTGCATTATCAACTACAACATGTGGTCTATCTTCATTCTTTCTTGGTTGGAAGAATGCATTGATATATGGCATATAGCATGTTGTTGTATTACATCTATTTTTTGCATATTCATCAATCTTGCTTGGTTCAATACCGATATGATATAACCATTCTTTTGCAACTTCTTCACCTGTGCAATCTTTCATTGCTTTTTTAACGTAGTTACCTTCTTTGTCTGTATTTAAAGAATAGACCCATACTAATACCATATTCTTATCTTGTGATTTGAATTGTGGTTGGCGGTTAATTGTCCAAGATAAATACCAATTTTCAGTACTATCTTTGACAGTGACAATACCACCAGTTGTAACTTTACCACTTCTTGGGTCACGTTTACAAATCTTGATGATGTGTTGGATGATATCTTCATCACTTGTTGCGACTGTTGCGCTCATCCAGTTAGTTAAATCAACTCTAGAACAGAATTTATCTGGGTTACCATATTCGCCATGTTTTGCTTGAGCAGCGATGTTTTTCCATAAATCCCATGATTCACCATAACCGTTTTTGATTTTTGATAAATCAGGTGCATGAGTTTGATCACCATAGCAAGATGTATCTGTACAGCAACCATTTGTAATAATAACTAAATCATCTTCAACTAAATCAAGTGTTTGTTTTTCACCATCTTTAACATAAACGATTTGTTTTGCTACTTTTTTATTGTTCTTATCTTCGATTACGACATTTTTAACATCGATACCATATTCAATTTTAACGCCGTGAGTTTGTAAATATTTAACTAATGGAAGAATCATTGATTCATATTGGTTATATTTAGTAAATCTTAATGCTGAGAAATCTGGTAATCCATCGATGTGGTGAACATAACGGCAGATATATCTCTTCATTTCAAGTGCGCTACTCCATCTTTGGAATGCGAACATTGTTTGCCAATATAGCCAGAAATTAGTATCCCAGAATGAATCTGGTAATACATCAGAAATCTTTTTATCTTCTAAATCTTTTTCTGGTGTGATGAATAATTGGCTCAAAGCTAAAGCTGACTTTTTGTCTAAATTAAACTTTTTATCAGTATGAGCATCTTGTCCTTTTTTGACAGTCGCTCTACATAAAGAATAGTTAGGATCTTCTTTATTTAAATAATAATATTCGTCTAAGACGCTTAATCCTGGGTTTTCAATACTTGGGACATCTCTATACATATCCCACATACATTCGAAATGGTTATCCATTTCTCTTCCACCTCTCATGAAGAAACCTTTAGTGATATCTTTTCTACCATCACAAGATCCTCCTGCTAGGTCAAGTTTTTCAAAAAGGTGAATGTGTTCACCCTTCATTTGGCCGTCTCTTAATAAATAGAATGCCGCGGATAAACCGGCAAGACCTGTGCCAATAATGTAAGCTGATTTTCTATCCACACCTTCTGGTTTACGTGGATGAACAAAATTTTCATAAGTTCCTGCTGAATAATACATAATTTTAACCTCCTTAAAACTTACAATCACATTTTAAAAATAAATCAAC
Organism: Lachnospiraceae bacterium; assembly: GCA_963648895.1. GTDB lineage: Bacteria > Bacillota_I > Bacilli_A > RFN20 > CAG-449 > UBA3210. The sequence continues at coordinate 1,854 of CAVJGK010000076.1, forward strand.
AATTTTAAAATAATCAAAAAAGGCTCAATGTTTGATTTTATGACAAATGAAAAAAAGTATATTTGTAACTAGACAAGCAAGGGGTTTTGTCTAAACAAATATACTTTTATATTATTTTAAGTTATCAATCGCGTGTTCTATGGTTCCACTTAATAAACAAGATACTTTATTAACTATTTCTTTTGGATCTTCTTTCATATCATTTTTTACCCATTCTAAGACAATAGAAACAAAGGCATATTTATAGAAATTAGTAATAAATACTTTATTTTCTTCTCGTAAGGTAGTGTTTTTAGATTTTTCATCAACTACTTTATAAATTACTGGATATACTAGCTTATACAAATAAGAGTTTAATAATTCATGAGATACTGAATGATAGATGTTATTAATAAATACTCTATCTTTTTTTATAAGTTCAAATACTGAAAGAAAACCTTCTTGCCAAGTATCATAAGTTGACTTATTTTGTAATACTGCTTCAGCATCTTCTAATGTAATCCATTCAACTAAATCAGGAATATCTTGGAAATGATAATAGAAAGTTTGTCTATTGATAGAACATCTCGATGTAATATCATTAACCGTGATTTTTGATAATGGTTTCTCAAGTAGTAATTCTTTTAAAGTAAAAGCAATCGCTTTTTTAGTTGTTAAACCACTCAATTCTTATCACCTACTTTTCTTCTTTAGAAATAATATCTCTTGCAACCCAAACGCCATTCGCACCAGCTTGAGCAAGTCCACGAGTAATACCAGCGCCATCACCAGCGACGTATAAATTTTCAATTTTTGTTTCAAATTTATCATTTACTTCTGGACGATCAGAATAGAATTTAGCTTCGACACCATATAATAATGTATGGTCGTTTGCAATACCTGGAGTAACATGGTCTAAAGCTTCAATCATTTCAATTAATGATTTCATTGTATTATATGGTAATACTAAACCTAAATCACCTGGAACTGCTTCTTTTAATGTAGGTCTTACAAAGCCTTCATCAATACGTTTTTGTGTTGATCTTCTACCTTTTTTAATATCGCCATATTTTTGAACGATGACTGAACCATTAGATAATTTATTCGCGATTTTTGATAATCTAATCGCATAAGCATTCGCATCTTTAAATGGTTCGTCAAATTCTTGTGATACTAATAAAGCAAAGTTAGTATTCTTTGAGCCTAATTTTGGATCGTGGTAAGCATGGCCATTACAAACCATTGTACCATTGTGGTTTTCAATAACAACGTGGCCTGATGGGTTAGAACAGAATGTTCTTACAGATGTACCAACTGATGTGTTATAAATAAATTTACCTTCATAGAGATATTTATTGATATCAGACATAATAATATCGTTAGTTTCAACTCTAACACCGATATCAACTCTATTGTTATGCATTTGAAGTCCGTGGTTTGATAATACTTTAACTAACCATTCAGAGCCATTTCTACCGACTGCAAGAAGAACATATTTTGCTTTAATTTCTCTTCCATCTTTTAAAGTGATACCTTTAATTTGCTTATCTTCAACAATAATATCATCTACTTCTGTTGCATAAGCATAATCAATATGAGGTTTCATTTCTTCATAGATTGATTTTAAAATTTCTAAGTTTACTTCTGTACCTAAGTGTCTAACTTGGCTTCTTAATAATTTTAAACCAACTGCAATACCTTGCTTTTCAATTTCTAATACTTCTTTTGTATAAGGATCGGTTAATTCAGTTGGTGCCCCATGCTTTAAGTTGATGGAGTCAACATATTTGATTAAATCTAATACTGTATCTTCTGAAAGATAATCAGTCATCCAACCACCAAATTCAGAAGTGATATTGAATTTACCATCAGAATAAGCTCCGCTGCCACCGAAACCTGCAGTCATAGAACAAGCAGGTAAACAACCTGATTCACCGCTTGGATTAACTGGGCAATGAGTAACTTTACCCATTAAAATTGGGCAACGTCTAGAATAGATATCTCTACCTTTATCGATTAAAAGGACCTTCATTGAAGGTGCTTTTGACATAAATTCATAAGCTGAATATATGCCCGCAGGCCCTGCGCCTACAATAATAACATCATAATTACTATCCATTAACTACTCTCCTTAATTAATAAATTTTCTTTCTAACAATTGTTTGATATTTGTCTGGTCCAACACTGAACATAATTACTGGTACGCCGACAACTTCTTCCATCTTTTCAATGTATTTTTTTGCGTTTTCTGGAAGTTCATCAAATGATTTAACTTTAGTGATGTCTTCTTCCCAACCTGGAAGTTCAATAAAGTGTGGTTTGCATCTTGCAAAGTCTTCAAGTCTTGCGCATGGTGCGACAACTTTCTTACCATCTAATTCATAATAATCACAAATCTTAATAGTTTTTAAACCAGAAAGGATATCAAGTAACATAAGTGATAAACCAGTTAAACCATTAACTTGTGCTGAATATCTATTGATAACGCCGTCAAACCAACCGATTCTTCTAGGACGTTTTGTAGTTGCCCCATATTCACCTGCGCGGTCACGAATATCTTGAGCAAGAACTAAATCATCATTCATTTCTGTTGGGAAAGGTCCTTCTCCAACTCTTGTGGAATATGCTTTTGTAATACCTAATACTTCATCAATCTTAGTTGGGCCAAGACCAGAACCAGTACATGCGCCAGCACTAGAAGCATTTGAAGAAGTAACATAAGGATAAGTACCAAAGTCAATATCTAATAATGTACCTTGAGCTCCTTCGAATAAGATTTTCTTACCTTTATTATATTCTTCATTGATTAATGTAACTGTATCGCATACCATTGGTCTAATGATATCGGCGATTTTTTGATATTCTTCATATGAAGATTCAAAGTCAATAGGTTCAACACCAAATGCTTTTAATTGTTCATTTTTTAAAATGACGCTTTGACGATAGACTTCTTTAAAATCAGGTCCAACAAAGTCACACATTCTAATGCCATCACGAGAGATTTTATCTGTGTAGCAAGGTCCAATACCTTTTTTAGTTGTACCAATCTTTCTTGCGCCTAATCTTTCTTCGTTTAATCCATCTAAGACTTTATGATAGTCAAATAAGACATTAGCTCTATCTGAGATATATAAGTTATTGCATTTAAATCCTTTTGATTTAATTTCATTTAATTCTTCAACTAAGCTTTTTGGATTGATAACACATCCATTGCCTAAGATGTTAATGATTTCATCTTTGAAAATACCTGATGGTACTAAATGTAATTTATAAGTGTTGCCATCAAATACGATAGTATGTCCTGCGTTATCGCCCCCAGTAGAACGAACTACGACATCTGATAATTCACCTAAATAGTTTGTGATTTTTCCTTTTCCTTCATCGCCCCAACAAGCTCCGACGACAATAATTGTTTTTCCTTTTTCCATTTTATTTACTCCTTTATCCCCACAGATTTATATATTTCATCTACATGTTTCATATATCTTTGTAGATCGAAAATCTCTTTTAATTGTTCTTCATTCAACCAAGAAGTTTCTTCAAGCAACTTTCTAAATTGAATCTTTTCATTTAATGCCTTAAATGTTAAAGGTTGAATTTTATCATAAGCTTCTTCTCTTGACCAACCTAATGATACTAATTTATTTAACACTGATCCTGAGAAGATAACACCATAAGTTAAATAAATATCTTCAATCATCTTATCTTCATAAACGACTAAATTGTCAATAATCTTAGTGAATCTATTTAGCATGTAATCAAGTAATGTTGTTGAATCTGCCATAATGATACGTTCTGCTGAAGAATGAGATATATCTCTTTCATGCCATAGAATGTTATTATCTAATGCTGTATTGACATAAGCTTTAATAACTCTTGCACATCCGCAGATATTTTCACTACCGATTGGATTACGTTTATGTGGCATTGCAGAACTTCCTTTTTGTCCTTTAGAAAATCCTTCTTCCACTTCATGAACTTCTTGTCTTGCTAGATTTCTAATTTCAGTAGCCATCTTTTCAAGCAATGAAGCAATAAGGGCTAAAACTTCAATATAGTAAGCATGTCTATCACGCGATAATACTTGAGTAGAAATTTTCGCTCTTTGAAGACCTAATTCATCCGCGACCATTTGTTCGATTTCAATCGATGTAGTAATGTAATTTCCTACTGCGCCGGATAACTTACAAGCTTCAACATCATTTCTTGCTTCTTTAAATCTTGCAATATCTCTTTTTAATTCATCATACCATAATGCATATTTTAAACCAAAAGAAGTAATTTCTGCATGCATACCATGAGTTCTACCCATAACTGGTGTATTTTGATAAATTAAAGCTTTTTGTTTTAATGTTTCTAATAATTTTTCTAAATCTTCTTGGATAATATCATTAGCTTCTTTAAATAATAATCCATTAGCGGTATCTACTACATCAGTAGAAGTTAATCCATAATGGACCCATTTCTTTTCATCGCCTAATGATTCAGAAACAGTTCTAGTAAAAGCAATAACATCATGTTTAGTAATAGCTTCTAATTCTAAAATGCGATCAATATCAATTTTTGCATTATCTCTGATTTTGATATAGTCACTTTCTGGGACTACACCAATTTGAGAAAAAGCATGTGTTGCCGCGATTTCTACTTTTAAGAAGGAGTTGAACTTATTTTCATCAGTCCATACTTTTTTCATTTTCGGTAAAGAGTATCTTTCAATCATAAAATCACCTAACTTTATTTTAACTCATTTGGGATTAAATTAACCATAAAAATAAAATAGACTTAGTTACTTTAAATACACTCTATCTAAGAGTAAGTAAACTAAGTCTATAATTCTTTATATGATTATCTTTTTTAAGTATGGTAAAGCCTGCAGTAAGGTCAAAGTTTGAATAAATAATTTCGCTTTGAAGTCTTGAAAGCATAGCCTCACCCCCAACGCAATATATTCTACCATTACAAGAAAAATAATTAAATAATTATTTTAAGAAATAATTGATTAAATTCTTTGGGTTAATTAAATAACTAAATGCAACAAACTAAGCGATGGTAAAAAAACAGCTATATAAAGTAAATGTTGGGTGGCGATCAAAATAAAGTTTGGTTAGTTCTCAAGTAAAAAGTTGGTAATAATCAAAAAAGATGTTGGTTACGAAATGTAATCAGCATCTTATTCATTTCAAGTCGTGA
>CAVJGK010000077.1:0-6859 GCA_963648895.1 Lachnospiraceae bacterium
ATCTTAAATTTAATTAACTTAAAATTAATACATTTAAACCAAAAAAATTAGTATAATCTAATTGTGTGAGGATATATTTTATGAAAGCGGCATTAAGAATTGTCGGCGTATTAGTTATTATGCTATTTGCTTCAATTGGAATTAGACAATGTATGATGCCAGATTTAACTGATTTAACATACGTCGAACATTTAACAGGAATATCACCTTTATCTTCAGGTAAATTAGAATATTATTTTAATGGTGTTAGTGGATTTCAAAATGAAGGATATATATACTATGTTATTTCTTTTGAAGAAAAACCATTGGACTTATTAAACCAAATTGTTAATGAAAAAGAAAATATTCGTTTGTTTGATCTAGGTAAAAATGAGACTTTTGAACACACAGTTTTAAATTCAATTGATATTATTAGTCATAATGAAAAATTTAATCAAGAATACATAGTTAATTTCGACCATGAATATTATTATGCAGAAATGCATTCTTCTAATTCAATTTATGATTTGGAATTGAATTATTTATATATAATATATAGTAAAGATTAACAAAAAAACCAGTTCACATATTTTGAAATGATGAACTGGTTTTAATTTGTTTATAATTATAATGCGATATTATAAATACAAGTTGAGGCTAATGTAATCATTGTAAAGAAGATTGTATTGATAAAGACACCTAAGTAAATTGAATGAGTCTTTTCAAGCGTTCTTCTTTGAATGACGCTCATAAATACTAATGTTAGGATTAATCCTTGGACTAAGATACCATTTAATGAGAAGTTAGGATAAGGAGCGACACCTGTATTATATAAAACTCCATATTGGTAGAGTAAGAATAATGCTGAAGGTAATGTAATAACAATTATTGCCCATAAATCAGCTTTAATACCTTTTTTACCTGCAGTGGAAAATGCGATAGTAATTCCTGAACATAGATAGAAAACAAAGAATAATGGCATATATTTTAAGGCAGTTACAAATTGAGAATTATTAACTAAATTGAATGCATATGTGTATACGCGGTAATCTGTTTTAAAGATAACTTGTGTTAAGAAGATGATTAACCAAGCACCTAAACAAACAACAATTGCAATTACTAAATTGAAGATTATTTTACCAAAACTTGCTTTTAAACCTAAATGACATACTTGACGATCTTTTGAAATAAAGAAGTAATTGATTAAAGTAAAGATTAAACCAAGTAATCCCGAAGCCATTGCCCAATAAACGATAGTATTAATACTAGGTGCAGACCAATATTTACTACCTGATGTAATAATATCAATACCATCTGTTACTAACCATTTAAAGATATAAGTTACTAATCCAACAACTGTAATACCAACAAAGTAATGACCAAATATAGATTTAGTTTCATTATCATCTTTATGTAATGCTTTAATTACAATATAGGAAACTCCAAGTGCGAGTAATGCAGTAATTAATGTATAAAGAATTACTTTTGAAAAATTAAGAGCCAAATCAGTATTTGATCGATTCATTAATGGAACAATCAAATACGCATTAAATAATATAGAGAACCAAGTGACGATGTTTGAAATAATCTTTCTTGGTTTAGAATTCTTTTCAACTGGAACAATTTCATATTCATCAGTGACAACCATTGATATAATAGGAGCCCCACAAAGAAGTCTTGTTCCTCCAACCATCGCTCCAACTAATGCAAATAAACCAATACAAGTAAATACTTCTTTTAACCACCAAATTTGACCTGATTTTTCAATAATGCCATAAGTTGAAGGAGAATTTAAATTATGTAATTTTAATTGATATGTAAATGCGTGATCATAAAATTCAATCATTCTTCCTGTTGCTTCAGGAGACCATGTATTATATGGGTGATCACCTTTTACTTGATAGATGATTCTTTCTCCATAGCCTGGAATAACGCTACTTTCTTCTGTATATGCAGTGTTTGTTGCAGGATCAACTTTATAGAATGTATTTGCTTCACCTTTAGAAGTTAAACCTAACATTGAATAACCAACTTCGTCAGAAACATAATCTTTTTTTATGACTTCTTTAGAGTTAGAATTATCAAAGAAGAATTCATCAAATTCAGCAGCGATAGTACCACATGTTCTATTTTTATATGCTTTATATGTTTTATCATACATACCACCTGAATAAGCTTGGGTATAGAAATCAACATATCTAAAGTCTGCGCCAACAGCAAGGGTCGCGACAATTTTTTGTGTTGTAGATAAACCAAAATCTAATTCGATTTGATCAAAAGCAGTAGCCAGTTCGCTAGAAAATCCACCCATTGAGTGACCAGAAACAGCGATCATACCTGTTCCATCCGCGGATTTTAAAACATAATCTTGTGAGTACATATATTGTACTGCATCATAGACCGACCAAGCATAGAAAGTGAAAGATGAAGGTGTATCCCAAGTTGAATCACCATGATCATATTGATCAAAGGCAAATACAACATAACCTCTTCTTGCCATTTCAATGGCTGGAGCACTTTCAAATTCTTTGGAATTTAAATAGCCGTGAGTTAATACGATACATGGTGCCGGATTATCTTTGTTAACATTTCTACCTTTGTAGATATAACCAGATAATTTAGCATTTACCATGCCATCGCCTTGTTCACCAATGGATAGTCTAAAAGGTTTATTTTCGACATCTTTGTAAGTATCTTCGTAGAATTGATCCATATCAATGGAGACTTGCTCAACTTTGTAAGAAAATCCACCTGATTGAACCATCGATGCGAAGAAAGAACAAAATAAACACACAATTAAACTAATGATTAATAGTCCTGATGAACCTTTGAAAAGTTTTTTGAGTTTCATATTATCCTCCGTGTTTTGCGTTATGTAAACGCTTACATTAAATATGATATCATGAATTTTATTAATATCAAGATAGAAAAAGTTTACAAAATTTTATAAAATTTAAAAAAGTAGTTATTTTTAACTAATTTTTAGATTAATTTGTTATATTGATAAAAATTTACTTATTTAGGAGTCTTTATGAAAAAAATTAAATATTTAAAAAAAAATGGAACTATTAGTTTAATCGCACCTTCATTTGGATGTGTTACCGAACCTTATAAAACTAGATTACATTACGCGATTGACAATTTAAAAGAAGATGGTTTTGAAGTTATTGAAGGACCTAATATTTATCTAGCCAAAGATAAAACTAGATCCAATAGTCCTAAAAAGTGCGCCAAAGAATTTAATGATGCTTATTTAAATTCGAATGCTGATGTTATTATTTCTGTTGGAGGAGGAGAAACAATGTGTGAAATCCTTCCTTATGTCGATTTTAAAAAGATTAAAAAAGCACCTAGTAAAATCTTTATGGGATTTTCCGATAATACTAATTTAACTTATACTTTAACTACTATTTGTGATGTTTATTCTTTATATGGAGTTAATGCAGGAGCATTTGCTTTTAAACCATATGTTTATGGAACAAAAGATAGTTTAGAAATATTAATGGGTAAGACAAAAACAATAAAAGGTTATCCTTATTGGGAAAAAGAAAAATTTCCTGAATCTAAAGATGATTCTTTATGTCCAAGTAATTATTCACAAGTTAAAAAGATTATTACTTATCCTAAAAGTGATAATCTAACTTTTGAAGGAAGATTACTTGGAGGATGTTTAGATTGCTTATTAACCATCTGCGGTACCAGATTTGATAAAACAAAAGAATATATTGAAAGATATAAAGATGATGGAATTATTTTCTTTTTAGAAAGTTGTGATTTATCGCCACTTGGTATTCAAAGAGGTTTATTTCAATTAAAAGAAGCAGGATGGTTTAAATACGTTAAAGGATTTATTATTGGTCGACCTTTAGATTTTGATTCTAAACCTTTTAAAGTTGGACATATTGAAGCATATCGAAATTGTCTAAAATGCTTTAATGTACCTATTTTAATGGATTGTGATTTAGGACATTTTGATCCTTCAATGCCGATAGTAACAGGTGCAAAAGCAAAAGTAACCTATAAAGATAAGAATATCGAAATAGAGTATTTAGATATTTAAACTTGACTCGAAGAAAACCTTCGATTTTTTTCTTGAAAGCACTTTTACATTTAAAATTATTTGTTAAATTTTATTTATTTCTTTACCTTTTAAATTAAAGGATTATAATAATCTAGTGCTTAAAAGGAGATTATTATTTTATGGACTTTGTTTCTGTATTATTACCAATCGCTTTAATCTTATTAGTATGTAAGTCTTTGGCAATTCTTTGTAGAAGATTTGGCCTACCACAAGTCGTCGGTTACTTGGTAGGTGGTATCTTATTAGGACTTGTAAGAATGATTCCAACTATTGGAACTTATATCTTTAGAGATGATGGACTTGATGGATTAGGATTTTTAGCGAAGGTTGGCGTTGTATTAATTATGTTTAGCGCAGGACTTGAAACTGATTTAGGAAAAGTTAAATCAACTGGCATTAAATCAATTTTAATTACTCTTGCCGGAGTTATTGTTCCAATGGGACTTGGCTTCTTAGTAACTATGTTTTTCTTAGAAGGTGGTTATTCTAACATCGGAGAAAATTATAAAGAAGCTTTAGCGTATGGATGTATTTTAACTGCTACATCAGTATCTGTCACAGTCGCTACTTTAAAAGAACTTGGCAAATTGGATACTGAAATGGGTACTTGTATTGTATCCGCGGCAATATTAGATGATATTATCGGTGTTGTTGTTTTATCATTAGTTTTAGGCTTAGATGGAGTTAATTCTGGAACGACTGCAACATTAGTTAAAGTATTTAATTCTTGGAATATGAACCAAGCTGTTTCATCAGTATTAGGTATTATCTTATTCTTTGTTATCTTTGTACCATTTGGAATTATTCTTTCTAGATTCTTCCAAAAATTATCAAAAAGATATGATCATCATAGAAGAATTCCAGTCTTTGCTTTAGCTATTTGCTTTACATATGCTTGGATTGCAGAAGAAATCTTTGGTGTTGCTGATATCACAGGTGCTTTCTTAGCAGGTATCTTACTTTCTAGCAATATTGATAAAGGCTATATTGATAGAAGAACTGATATCTTTACAGGTTTCTTATTTGGCCCTGTATTCTTCGCGAATATCGGTATTACAATGAGTTTTGATAATATTGATGGTGAATTCATTTTATTAGGCATTTTATTTGTTATTGTTGGTATTGCTGGTAAATTATTAGGTTGTGGACTAGTTGCAAAATGTTGTGGCTTTAATTTAAAAGATTCTGCATCGATTGGTGTCGGCATGATGGTAAGAGCGGAAGTTGCCTTAGTATGTTGTGAAAAACTAAAATCAGTAGTTAATCCAAATATTACAACATTCGTTGTCTTATTAATCTTAATTACTTCATTAATCGCACCTATTTTATTGAAATTATTAAATAAACCAACAAATGAAGATGTTGGTGTTACTCCACCATTAAATTAATTATTAAATTGTGAAAGATAGCTTATGCTATCTTTTTTCTTTGTGCTACAATTAACATACTTACGTTAGGAGTAATTATGAGCAATACTTTAGATATGACTAAAGGAAAGGAATGGAAGTTAATTGTTATTTTTGCAATTCCTATTTTCTTTTCTAACTTATTTCAATCTTTATATAACATTATCGATTCAATTATTGTTGGTAATTTAGTAGGACAAGAAGCCCTCGCGGCAGTTTCTTCTTCCGGTAATCTAATTTATCTATTTAATTCGTTTTTTATTGGTTTATCTTCAGGAGCTGGAGTAGTTATTGCAAGATATTTTGGTCAAGGTGATAAGGTGAATATGCGTAAAGCAATTCATAACGATGTCTTAGTAGGACTTATTGCCAGTGTTATTTTAACTATTGCAGGAGTGTTTTTATCTCCATTGATGTTACAAGCAATGAATACACCTAGTGATGTAATTGATAAATCAATTGCCTATTTTAGAATCTATTTCTTTGGTGTTGCAGGAGTTATTTTATACAATGTCTTTTCTGGTATTTTACAAGCTTTAGGCGATAGTAAAAGACCTTTAATGTTTTTAATTATTTCTTCTTTATTAAACGTTGTATTAGATATTTTCTTTATTAAAGTATTTTCTTTAGGAGTAGAAGGTGCATCATATGCGACTATTATTTCTCAATTCGTATCAATGTTTTTAGCTTTTATTACTTTATTAAATAAGAAAACAGATTATCATCTATCTTTCAAAGAACTAAGATTTGATCAACCTATTTTAAAAGAAATTTTATATAATGGTATTCCTTCTGGTATTCAAAATTCGGTTATTGGTCTTGCCAATGTCTTTATTCAATCAAATATTAATTCATTTGGATCAACGGCAACTGCAGGTTGTGGCGCTTATTCAAAAATTGAATCTTTTGCTTTCTTACCAATTACTTGTTTCCAATTGGCTCTTGCAACATTCGTTTCTCAAAACCTTGGCGCAGGAGAATTACAAAGGGCTAAAAAAGGTTCACATTTTGCCATCATAACTTCTTGTATAATCGCCGAAATGATAGGCGTTATTAATTATTTCTTAGCCCCTTATTTAATTCAAATGTTTGTTAGTAGCGATTCTTCTAATACCGTTGAAGTTATAAATAACGGGGTAACGGCATTAAGAACAGTATGTTTCTTTTATCCTTTATTGGCTTATGCGCATTGCACGGCCGCCACTTTAAGAGGAGCAAGACATGCTTTAGTTCCAATGGTGGTAATGCTTGGGATTTGGTGTATTTTTAGAGTAGGATATGTTATATTCATGATGAATGTAGTAGCCCATGAATTATGGTTACTTTATACCGCTTATCCTGTTACATGGGGAATATCTAGTATTATATATTTTATTTTTTATCATTTCTCTAA
>CAVJGK010000078.1:0-6849 GCA_963648895.1 Lachnospiraceae bacterium
AAATAGTCTCAAAATTCAAATCGTGTTAAATCGTGTAAATTTTTAGCACCCCTAGTCAAATCGTGTAGAATTTTAGCACCCCTACCTCAAATCGTGTAAGATTAATGCTGGTAGGCTCCTACGTCCTTACAAATTTTAGATGGTGCATTAGTTCAATTTATAAAGAAAAAGCCCAAAATAAGCCAATATCGACCCATTTTAGGCAAAAATAAAAGGTTTGACATTGTATCAAACCTATATAGTTTTAATGGAGCAGGTGACGGGAATCGGACCCGCATAGCTAGCTTGGAAGGCTAGTGTTCTACCACTGAACTACACCTGCAAATTGATGGCGGACCAGACGAGAATCGAACTCGCGATCTTCTCCGTGACAGGGAGACATGTTAACCGCTACACCACTGGTCCAAGTGTCCACAATAAGTGGCGGAGCAAGAGAGACTCGAACTCTCGCACCAGTTACCCGATCTACGTCCTTAGCAGGGACGCCTCTTCACCAACTTGAGTATTGCTCCATGTCGCTTAAATAATATACCATTAAGAAAATATAAATGCAATTATTTTTTTATTTTTTTGAATTAATTCACCAAAAAATCTAGCCTTTATATATTTTTAGTAACAATCTTACCTAAAGTAATGACTCTTTTAGCCTCTTTTTGACATATTGCGCACTTAGAAGAAAAAGGATGTTGATTAAATTCTTCAATAGCGAAACTATCTTTAAATTTTAATTTATTAATGCAGTTAGGATCATCACAAACCATTATTTTGACAATACCATTATTATTTAAAGTAATTAGAGCTTCATCTAATGATTTACATTTAGTTGTTTGATCAAATTGTTGATCAAGGAAATAATAATATTGTTTCTTTTCAATCTTTTTTATTAGTTCACTAATATAAGCATTTAAATCACTATTTAAAGAAACTAATTCTTTATTTTTAAAATTATCAATTGAAGAAAATACTTCTACTACATTATTATTTAAATCCATTGGTCCTAATTTTAAAATGATGTTATATCCTTTAGAAATATAAGAATCAAAAGATTGTTCTTCATTTAAATCTAATTTAGGATTGAAAGAAGATAAAATATTAGAAAGTTCTTTAACTTTCTTTGTAATACCTGCTTCATTCTTTTTTATCGGTAAAATAACTACTTTATAACGATTGATATTAGGATTAATAATTAAATTATTCTCTATTTTATGAGATAAAGTTGCTTTTAAAGCATTCATGATAGAAAAGCAAGAATAAACATAATATAAATTATCAATATTTTTACCAAGATATGATATAAAAGCTACCTCAATAAATTTATCATTTGAAAAAGGTGCATATACTGAATAAGATTCTTCATTATAATTTACATCTTTACCACAAATAAAGGGAAGGGATAAAACTTTTTGACCTAAAGATTTAATCACTTCTAATAAAGAAATCATATTAAAACGTGCTTTTTCATTTTCATTATCAAATTTTGCATATGTTTTTAATAAAATGTCAGTTTCAATATAATGATTATCATCTATAGTAGTATCTACATTTTCATAAAAAGTATTTAAAATACAAGGTTCATTAGAATGAGTAATATATAAATAATCAATACAGATGTGTTCTAAATATCCTAATTTCTTATAGTTAGATTTTAAATAATCGCTTATAGAGGAAATAACATAATATCCATTAGGAAGAATATTTATATTGTTTTGATAATTATCAATATATGAATCTATACCATTCAAATAAAAATCTTTGTATTCCATGTTTATCACCTCGATAATTATATATTATTTAAATAATTTAGTAAATAATAATTAAAATGCACAAAATTATGTTACAATAATGTCGTTGAGGTAAAATTTATGAACAAAGTTATTCCTATTACAGATTTTAGAAAAACAAATGAAATATCTTCTTTATGTCATGAAGAACAAGAACCAGTCATCGTCACTAAAAATGGTTATTCTGATTTAGTCGTCATGTCTATTGAAGCATATGAAAAGCTTGAAAAAAAGCAATTAACAAAAACTCAATTTAGTAAAACCAAAAGAGAAAAAGCCGCTTTACTTCCTCAAGATGATCCTTTAGGATTTATTAAAGTCGCTGCTTCTAACTTTGATGTTTCAATAAATAATGTCCAAGAAAACATCAAATCAATTATTAACAATACTTTAGAAGCATATCAAAACGATGCAAAAATTATTGTCTTCCCAGAATTATCCATTACCGGTTATTCATGTGGCGATATGTTTTATCAAGATACTCTTTTAAGAAGTGTTGAATTATCATTACTCACCTTATGTAAAGCATTAAAAAATGTTGATGCATTTGTTGTAGTCGGAGCTCCATTAAAAAAAGATGGCAAACTCTTCAACTGCGGAATCGCTATTCACAAAGGTAACATCTTAGGTGTTGTTCCAAAGTTATTTGTTCCAAACTATAAAGAATTCTACGAAAAAAGATATTTTGAAGTACCATTAGAAGGTAATTCATTTATTACATTAAATGGCAAAGAATATCCTTTTGGTACTAAATTATTATTTAGAAACTCTTATTTCAGCGATGAAATCATCGGTATAGAAATATGTGAAGATTTATGGATGGGTATTGCCCCTTCTAGCCATCACGCACTAGCTGGTGCGACTATTGAATGTAATTTATCAAGCAGCAATGAAACATTACATAAAGATGAAACAAGAAGAGAACTAGTTTCTATGCAAGCTCGTAAAAATAACATCGGTTATATTTATGCTTGTTCTTCTTATAGTGAATCTACTCAAGATGTCATCTATTCTTCTCATAATATTATCGCTGAACCTGATGGTATTATTAAAGAATCAGAATTATTTGAATCAAATACAATTTATGGAGAAATCGATATTGATCGAATTAATATCACTAAGATTATGAATAACTCCCAAGGTGATGTTAATAACGATGATTTTAGCATTATTCCTTTTTCCTGCCATTTAAAAGAAGTACCTTTATCAAGAAAATACGCAAAATATCCATTTATTGATGAAGACCCAGAAAAAAGCAAAAAGACTGTCTATAAAGCTTTAAAAATGCAAGGTTATTCTCTTGCTAGACGTTTAAAACATATCCATTGTAAAGATGTTGTTATTGGTTTATCTGGTGGACTTGATTCAACTATTGCCTTAATTGCATGTGTTGAAGCTTTTGATATTCTCGGTTATGATCATAAAAACATTCATGCGATTACTCTTCCTTGTTTTGGTACATCCAAAAGAACAAAAGATAATGCCTATAAACTTGCAAGTTATTATGGCGTTGAACTACAAGAAATCAATATTGGTGCATCAGTAACGCAACATTTAAAAGATATCAATCATGACATTAACGATCATTCTGTTACATTTGAAAATGCTCAAGCGCGTGAAAGAACCCAAGTATTAATGGATTATTCCAACAAAGTAAATGGTATTGTCATTGGTACTGGTGATTTATCAGAAATCGCTCTTGGTTGGTCTACTTATAATGGTGATCATATGTCTATGTATGCGGTCAATTGTTCTTTCCCTAAAACATTCATTCAAGAAATGACCAAAGTTATCGCGAATAACACTCCGGAAATTAAAGATTGTTTATTAGATATTCTTGGAACTCCTATCTCACCTGAATTAATTCCACCAAAAGAAGGGGAAATTTCTCAATTAACTGAAGACTTAGTTGGTCCATATGAACTACACGATTTCTATTTGTATCATTTCGTTTATAAAAATATGTCAGTAAGAAAACTTTATAAAATCGCAAAAGAAACATTTAAAGATGAATACAAGCAAGAAACTATAAAAAAATGGTTAGTCACTTTCATCAAACGTTTCTTCAACAATCAATTTAAGCGTTCATGTATTCCAGATGGGGCAAAAATATCTGAAGTAGGATTATCTCCTCGTGGTGATTTCCGTTTACCAAGTGATGCATCTTATCAAGAATTCTTATTAGATTTAGAAAATTCACTCTAGAAGCAAGGTCACTTGCTTCTTTTTTTGCATTTAAAAAGCCTCTTATGAGGCTTAAGTAAATTACTTTCTTTTATATTCAGGAATAATATTATTTTTCTTATTATTGATGCAGATATTTTTAATCATTCTAACTTCTACATCAGTTAAAAGTCGATAGCTTCCTCTTTCAATACCTTCAAGATTTAAAAAGCCAATTGATTCACGATGTAAGTTTTTAACATGATAGGAAAAATGTTCAAACATTCTTCTTACTTGTCTATTTCTACCTTCATGGATAGTGACAGATATTAAAGATTGAGAATCATTGATTCTTATAACTTTAATAACTGCAGGTTGAGTCATACCATCTTCTAGTTTAACACCTTTTGATAATTCATTTAGATGTTCTTGTTTGACTCTTCCTTCAATAGTCGCGATATAAGTTTTATCTAAGTGAGTAGAAGGATGAGTAACTAAATTGGTCAATTCACCATCATTAGAAATTAATAATGCACCTGAAGTATTATAATCAAGTCTTCCCACTGGATATAATCTATAAGGTTCTTTAGAAAAGAAATCAATAACTGTTTTTCTTCCTCGATCATCTTTAGAAGAAGAAACAACTCCTAAAGGTTTATTGAATAAGAAAGTTACTTTTTTAGTGCTTACTTCTTTTTTGTTAGTCTCACTACCAACAATTTCAATTTTATCTTTTAAAGAAACTAAAACACCTTTTTCAGTGATTAATTTTCCATTTACTTTAACTTTGTGTTCATCAATTAAAGTCTCAGCTTGTCTTCTAGAACAAAGACCAAGTTGTGACATTGCTTTTTGTAATCTCATTAATTCTTCTTCCATATTTTTTACCTCGCAAGTATTCTATCATTTTAGTATAAAAAAGCAAGGATTGTTTCCTTGCTTAGTTAACTTTTGTAAATGTTAAAGTTGCTTTTGAATCAGTTAGTGAATCAACACTAAATGTATAAGGGATTTTTTCACCATATGAATTAGTGGTTGCACTACTTGATTTAGCACCTTGTTTATAAACATATTGGCTAGAAGAATATTTAACATATTCAACTAAGTTGTTTTTAGTACCATATTCTGCAGGTGTCGTATATGAAGTATTATTATTATAAACATCATAATAAGTTGTTCCATAATAATATTGTTGGATTAATGATGCATTTACATGATACATGATTATACCTTCATCATCAAAATAACCACCTTTTTGATTAAGCTTATCATTTGTATAATACATTAAGACATAATATTCTTGATATAAGCCTAATGATTCATCCCAATCATTCGCGATTATTATTGTGTCTCCTGAAGTAACATAAGAAGTTAAATCAACAGTTACATTATCACCAGTAATCAATCTAGAAGAAGTAATCCAACCTAAATTGAATTTAGAATATGGGTTATGATCACCAACAGTTGAATCCATCATATCTAATCTATTTAAAGGTCCATAAGTAGATGTATAAGATGTATCATAATAATCATCAAGACCTAATACATGGCCAAATTCATGTAAGAATGTATAAGTATTAGTTGGAGTTTTATTTGTATATTTGCCAGTATTGGCTACTTCGTATAAGAATTGATATGAAGCCCAAAGATAATCATTCGCGTAAACTCCATCATATTCATAATAATTTAAATTGCTATCACAATAATAATTCCAATATCTAAATGCCCAATTGAAGGAACTTTCACCTGTATTATCAATTGTTAAAGTATTGACTAAAACAATTGCATCAATAGTTCCATTACCATCTGAATCATATTTAGAAAAATCAATCTTAGAATCATTATCTTTTAAGAATTCATCTATGATTACTTGTTCACCTTGTTGTAAAGTAGAAGAGCCATAATTGAATGTTAAATTCTTATAATATGAACTATTATGACTTGGGCGATACCAAGAATCCATAATGTCAAAATTAATATTTAATTGACCATATGAAGATGTGTAATAATAATCTTTTAATGAATAATAATCAAGTGATGAACTACTACCATTAAAAGCAGTTTCTAATGCAGATATAGTATAACCTTTACTTGAAGCGGTAACATCGGAAAACTCGACTGGAACTACTAAAACATTTAAAGTATCACTTCCACTTGTTAGTGTTGGACAACCATCTTCATAAGGACCAAGTCCATGAACGTTTTTAACTAATCCTTTAGTAAAATCAACATCAAAGACTCCATTAGTTCCACTTGGTAGACCTTTACCATGGTTAGTCAATAATCCTTCAACATCACCAGATGATCCTGATTTTTTAATGTTGACCTGTATGCATTGATTAAAGCCATTATCATAGAAATTAGTTAGATATAGACTTACATCATTATATGTAAATTCATACCATGTCGCTCCATCAGAATAAAATGAAGATACATAAGTATAATTTTCTTTAAAAGTATTTAAATAACGACGGAAAGTAAAAGAAGTAGTTGAATTTAATACTGCAAGATAACAATATCCTGGAATAGAAGAATCATATTGAAAAAGATAATCTTTACATTCAACAAATGGAAGAACAAAACCATATTCATCATTTAAAGCTTGTTTTTCACTATCAGTAAAATCTATATAATAACCTTTATTATTAGTATTGGAATTTTCTTCACTGCTAGAAGATGTATTTGAAGTATTATTTTCACTTGATGAACTAGAATTTTGATATATTAGACTACAAGAAGAAAGCAATAAAACACCAGATAAAATTAAACATTTAAGAATTTGTTTTTTCATTTTCTTTTTCCTCCATATTTTTAATATAAATAGAATAACTTAAATAAAACTAAATAGTAATTACACAATCTCTAACCTTTTAAATTATAGACTAAATACTAGAAAGTTGATACT
>CAVJGK010000079.1:0-6607 GCA_963648895.1 Lachnospiraceae bacterium
AAATGCATCTTCATCATATAACTTTTTTAATAATTTTCTAGAAAATAAACCACCTTTTAAAGTAATCATTTTATTTTCTTTAATCGCGTTATATAACAAAAATTGTTGTTCCCATAAACTAGCTTCAACATATAAATCTTCAATACCAAATTTATCAATACATTTACTTCCTATTGGAAATAATGTATTTCCATTTAACTTATTACTAATTGTAAATAAATATCTAAGACCATCTTTACCACAAACACAAGTTGATGAAAGAGATGGATCTTCTTCACAATCTATAATAACCCATTCTTTTACCGCATCATCCCAAGAATTAGATACCGATGAAGATATAACTCTTTTGATTAAATTATCTAAATAAAAAGAATTTTTATGTCCTTTTCTTAAAATATCAATTTTACTAGATACCTTATTATTTGTCATTGCTTCATCAAAATCAATTTTAGAAGAATCATCAATTACTTCTATTTTTTGATCATTAGGAGTTTCATATTTATTTAAGTCTATATCACCACATAATACTTTTGCATTTTTAATCATCTCAAATAATCTTTTTTCTAAATTATTATGATATTCAAACTCAAAACCGTCTTTTTCAATTATTAAAATGGGTAGAACTATATCATGTGGATTAACACTACCAATGATAATTATATACTTGTTAGAAAATTCCAATACTGCTTGAACATACCAAGAATTAGAATCTTCTTCAAGTAGCCAATTTTCTGCCATTTCAAAGCACTTTTCCATTGTAAGCATAAAATATCTCCTTTATATAATTAATATAAAATAATGAATGTCCTTTTTTTCGGACATACCATCATTCATAATTAAAATTTCGATAATTTTATTCTTGAGTTTACAAATAAAAACCGATAGATATCTCTCTACCGGTAAAAATTTATTAACTTTTTTTATCTTTTTCAATTGCTTCAAATAATCCTTGTAAATAACAAGCACCTAAAGCTCGATCGTACAATCCATAGCCGGGTTTTGCTTCTTCACCAAAGATATTTCTACCATGATCTGGACGAACATATCCATCAAAACCATTATCAACTAATTGTTTAACTATTTCATAAATATCGACATTGCCACAGTTTGTTTGATGTCCATTTTCATAAAAATCAGTTTCATTGATAAATTTTAATTGTCTTAAATGTGCAAAATAAATTCTACTCGCGTATTTTTTAGCCATGGCAGGTAAATCATTAAATCTTCCTGCTCCTAATGAACCTGTACAGAATGTAATGCCATTATGGATATTTGGAACTGATGAAAACAATCTATCATAATCACTTTCTTTTCCAACAATTCTTGGTAAATCGAAAATATCCCATGGTGGATCATCAGGATGAATCGCCATATTGATATTAGCTTCATCACAAGCAGGCATAATAGCTTTTAAGAAATAAACTAAATTATCAAATAATTGTTCATGAGTCATATTTTCATATTCTTTTAATAACCCATTTAATTCTTCAGAAGTATAACTTTCATCCCAACCAGGTAATCTTAAATTATGTTTATCTAATTTATTAAAATCATCTTCACTATATGATAAAGAAGAAGATCCATCTTCATGGACATAATGTAAATTAGTTCTAAACCAGTCAAATACTGGCATGAAATTATAACAAATGCATTTAACGCCGTATTTACCTAATAAAAGAATATTCTTCTTATAATTTTCAATATATTTATCTCTAGTTGGTTTACCTAATTTAATATCTTCATGTACGGGAACAGATTCAATAACTTCCATTTCAAGATGTGCATTATCGCATAATTCTTTTAAATGTTTAATACTTTCTTCTGGCCAAACTTCACCAACTGGTACATCATATACTGCAGTTACAACACCAGTCATTCCTTGAATTTGTTTAATATAATTTAAAGGTATGCAATCATTTTCTCCATACCATCTAAATGTCATTTTCATAATTTAACTCCTAGACTCCGCTATAAGCGTTAAAGCCTCCATCGATAGGTAAAACTACACCATTGACAAAGCTTGAAGCTTCCTCATTGGCTAAGAATAATGTTGGAGCGACCATTTCTTCTGGTGCACCAAAACGAGACATTGGAGTTTTTCTTAAGATTTTATTAGCTCTAGATGATGGATTACCATCTTTATCAAATAATAAATCTTTATTTTGAGTTGTAACTAAAAATCCAGGAGCAATGGCATTACAGCGAATTCCAACACGTGAGAAATGAACCGCGAGCCATTGAGTAAAATTACTAATTGCAGCTTTCGCTCCAGAATAAGCTGGAACTTTTGTTAATGGACTAAAAGCACTCATTGATGAAATATTAATAATGGAGCAACCTTTACGTCCAATCATGTCTTTAGCGAATACTTGGCTTGGTAATAAAGTACCCATATAGTTTAAATTGAAAACAAATTCAATGCCTTCTTCATCTAAATCAAAGAATGATTTTACATTGTCTAATTCTTTTTCTTCAAAGTATTCAACATCAGTATTCGCGCGTGGGTTATTTCCACCTGCGCCATTAATTAATACATCACACAAGCCTAAATCATTCTTGATTTGTTCATGAACTTTTTCTAGGTCATCTTTTTTTAATACATTGCATTGATATGCTTTTACAATATATCCTTTGTCTTGTAATTCTTTTGCTTTAGCTTCAGCTTTATCTAAGTGTAAATTTATTAAAGCAACTTTGGATCCACATTGGCAAAATCCTTCCGCAATAGCAGAACAAATTACTCCTGCTCCACCTGTAATAACTATTACTTTATCTTTTAAATAAGCATTATCAGTAATCATAATCTCTCCTTCTTATTTAGTCTAATTGACTAAAAATTATTTCTAATTTATTTTATATCGTTTTAATTAACTATGTCAATTATGATAATAATCTAATAAAAAAGAAAGTTGAAAATGGAAAATTGAATAACATCAAACTTCCTCATTAATTATAAATGTTATATTTTACCATAACATTGATAAACCCATTAATGTAAGATTTAAACCTAATGTAATCAACAAAACAATATTTATTCTAATCATTAACGCTTGTTTTTTACCATTTAAAAAAGATGAAAATAAGCCAAATAAAATCATAAAAGGAACAGTACCTAATGACCAAAATAACATAGTTAGCAATCCTTTAATTCCACTTCCTGCAGATACTGCAATTAACCACATAGAATTGGATGAAGCACAAGGTAATAAAGCGGTTAAAACTCCAGCAACAAAAGAATTTATAAATTTAGGTAAATGGATTTTCTTTTTTACTTCACATAAAGAAGGTATACCTCCTTGAATGCGTCGAACAAAAGGAACACCCCATATACCAAGTCCAACTAGAAAAATATATACTCCAGTTAAAGTAAAAATCATACTTTTAGCTTTCATCGAAAAGATAATATTTTTACCAATAAGCCCAAAAATAAAACCTAAAATTGAAGCCATTAATACTCTTCCGGAATTATAAAGAAGAATTTGTGGAATTCTATTCTTTTTATTGTCTATTTTTCTTGCCGAGGTTTGAGAAATCATGATCCCTCCACACATTACCATACAATGAGTACCTGTTACTAAACCAATTAGAAATAACATTGGATAAGAAGTACCATTATCTGCTTTTGGTATCAATGGGAGATTAACAAAATGGATGAAACAAAATAATAAAACAATAGCGATTATAGAAATAAAATCATAGATTTTTCCTTTACCACTTTTGTTAATTGCAGGAAAACCAATCCTTTCCATATCTTTTTTTAATTTATCTTCTGAGATAATATCTGAATCATATATTATTTTCGCTCTTCCATGGAAATAAGAACATTCTACTTTAATAACACCTTTAATATAAGATAAATTATTGACCAATATATCTTCACATTGACGACAAATTAATCCTCCAACCCCAGTTTCAAGTATTACTTCATTCATTATCAATACCTCTCAATTTTTTTAATCTTAAAGAATTCATTAATACCGCGATTGATGAAAAAGACATTGCCGCACTAGCCAAAGATGGATTAATAAGACCAATGGCTGCAAGAGGAATACAAACAACATTATATAAAGTAGCCCAAAGTAAATTTATATAAATATTCTTCATAATCTTGTCAGATAGATCAAATACTAAAGGAACTTTATAAATATCATCACTCATGATAATAATATCGGCTGTATCTCTAGCCAAATCTGTTCCATTTTGGATGGAGATGGATATATCGCTTACCGCCATAGCAGGAGCATCATTAATTCCATCTCCAACCATTAAAACCGGTCCTTCTTTTTTTAATTTATTGATAATATCAGCTTTGGTTTCTGGTTTAACTTCACTATAAATTTCATTAACTCCTGCATCTTTACCAATTTGTTCAGCAATTTCTTTTTTATCACCAGAAATCATCACTACTTTGTATTTAGAAGATAAAGTATGGATTGTTTCTTTTACTCTATCTCTTAGTAAATTTCTTTCACTATTTTCTCCACCATATGTCAAAGTACCTGTCTTATCAAAAGCAATGATTTTAATTTTACTCATTTTCTCAATTGCATTAGCGTTTTTAAATAAAATCCCTAATTCACTACTTCGTCCACTACCAACCATGATAGATGTTGGTATAGCAAGACCTAAAGCGCATGGACAAGAAACAACTAATACTCCTGCGCAACATAAAATTGCTTGTTGTAAATTTCCTTTATCACATATAAAATACCAAATACAAAATACCGCAATTGAAATAAAAATTACTGTTGGAACAAAGAATTTAACGATAGTATCGGCTAATTTACGAATTGGAGATGAAGAAATTTGAGCTTGTCTAACTATATCAATCATAGTTTCAAGTGTAGTATCGCTACCAATTCTAGTTACTTGGACAATTAAATTTCCAGAACGAAGTAAAGTTCCACCAGTTATAAAACTACCAACTTCTTTTGTAACAAGATTACTTTCACCTGTTAAAACAGATTCATCGACTAAGCCAGTACCTTTTATAATTATTCCATCTACTGGTATTCTTTCTCCTTCATTAATTAAAACTAAATCACCAAGTTTTATTTCATCTGCGTCACGAAGTTCTTCTTTATTATCAATTAAAACTCTAGCATTACGCGGCAAAAGGCTTACAAATCCTCTTAAAGATCTTTCTGTTTCACCTTTAGCCACAATTTCTAAATAACGGCCAAATAAAACTAATGAAATAAGAACTCCTTCGCATAAAAAATAAAGTTTAATATCTTCTTTAACGCTAAAAGCAATATAGGTGCTATAACCATAAACAAGGCAAGATGATATTAAAATTAATACATCCATATTAAATCCGCCATGGAATATGCGTAATGCACCTTTAACAAATTCTCTTCCAGGTATTAATAAAATTAATGTAGCTAAAGCAAATTGAAAATAAGGACTAGGGTTCCATAATAATGGCACAGTAAGAAAAACCGATATAATTAATTTACGTAATAATCCAACTTGGTCTTTTTCTAAAGCTTCTTGATTGCCACTTTCCCATTTTTCAATTTCTGCTTTAAGTCCAAAAGTTTTAAATACCGTAAGAATTTCATTTCCTTTACATCCAATTGGATATAAATAAAATATAACTCCATCTTCTATTTCTTTAAAAAAAGCAAAAGAAGGAATATTGGAAATTATATTGTCTGTTACTTTTTCAAATTCTTCATTATTTGTTTTAATAACAACTTTTTCTTTAGGTATATCATAACCATATCTTTTTAATTTCTTTTCAATAATTGATAAATTAGGATATTCTTTAGATTCTAATTCAACGCTAGAAGAGTTGAAATTAACCCTTACTTGATCAATACCACTAATTTTCTTTAAAATTGATTTAACTTGAAAAGCGCATGAAGCACAATCCATCCCATATATTTTTAATGTTAATTTCATTATTTAATCTCTTTTTTACCATTCTTCTTTACTTTAAAGTAAGTTACAAAAGAAATAACAGAAGAAGGTAAGCATAGAACTGGGACTTCAAATAAGAATATCCAACTCCATACATCAACTCCTTGATAATAAACTCCATTATAAGTAACACCTTTAATTAAATCAAAATATGAATAATTCCATACTCCCCATAATCCTGAAAATGCACCACAAAGGTGAATAATTAAAAATCCTGTAGTTGTAAATATGCCTGCAAAACCTGTAACAAGGGTTGCGCTCATTCTTCCCATTTTAATTAAAAAGATTGAAACTACCGGTAATAAATAAACTACTAAGTTTAATACTAAAAGCGCAAAAGGAATACTATATCCCCAGTTAATTGCTTGACGTATATGATCTCCATCATGCATCAAAATAGATGCAAGAATAACAAATGCACAAATCCATAATGTTTTAATTACCTTTTTATCTAGTGTTTGATTTAATGTTTTAACAACTTCTTTATTGCTCATAAATATACCTCCATTTTTATATTTACCACTTGGTAAATAATATAATCCGATATTTTTATTCTGTCAAGTGATTGATTCATAATAAGTAAACAACTTGTTTTTTGTAGTATTTACTTTTATAATAATAAAAATATTTAAAGGAGATTTTTATGCCTCTAGTAGTAGATAAAGAAGAAGAAAAAAAGAAA
>CAVJGK010000080.1:0-6536 GCA_963648895.1 Lachnospiraceae bacterium
CATATATATTCCATAATTTACCTCCTATATATGTTTTTTGCAAAAAAATGAAAAAATCCTAAATATTTTTTTAAAAAAATTAAAAAAGCCTAGTTTTCACTAAGCTTTGCATCTAATCATCATCGACAAAATCAAATAATGAAATTTTATCATCTGCTTCTATTTCTTCTTTATCTACTGATGCAGGATGGGTAGGAATATCTAATTTTCTAGCATCTACTTCATCTAATAAAGATGAATCATCTTCTTCAACTAAAGGTTTATAAATTTTAGAATCTGAAGAAATCACTTCAACATCAAGATTATAACAATCAACAATGTCGAATGAACCACCAAGTTCTAAATTATCACTCTTTAAATAAGAATCTAATGGAGTTTGTTTAACATCTTTTAAATCGATTTTCTTCACATCTTGGTTTTCATATAAAGCATATTCAAAAGGATTTTCTTCCTTTTTGGATACTTTAGAAATATAAATGATGTTTTGAGGATCAGATTTAAATGATTTAATTAAGTTTAATTTTGCGGATAATCTAGTTGTTTTTTCAAAATGAGAAGTATCGATAACTCTAACACCTTTTTGTTTTGTAATAACGTGTAAATAGACTTTATCATCTGGTTCTAAAGTAATTAATTGAGCAAGATATTTACTATCTTTATCCATCTTAATTGCTTTAATACCACCTGCTTTAACACCGACATGTTTAACATCAGTTTCATCAAAATAATTAAATGAACCATTATCCAATACTACACCTAAGCCAGTTTGGCCAAAGGATGCTTTAACATCCATGACTTCATCATCGCTTAATAATTTAAAGCATTTAGATGGTTTATTAAATTTAGATGTTTCAAATTGATATAAAGGACTACGTTTAATTTGTCCTGATTTAGAAATTAAGACAATAGATACACCTTTAATAAATTCTCTAACAATAATACCTTTGATGATTTTTTCTTTAGGGGCTAAAGTAGAAATATCATTGATATGTGATCCTTCTTCTTTCCACTTCATATCATCTAATTTATAAACTGGTAAGCAAATATAATTACCAAAATTAGTAAATAATAATAATGAATCGGTCGTATATGCTTTAACAATACCTTTAATTGCATCACCTAATTTAATATTTGGTAAATAATCACTAGATTTAAATGATTTTAAATTACTACGTTTGATATAACCATCACGAGTAAATGAAACCATACATTCATCTTTAGAAATCAATGCCTTTTTATCAATATCAAATGATGTATCTTGATCTTCGATTAAAGTTCTTCTATCATCACCAAATTTTTCTTTAACTTTATTTAAATCAGATTTAATTAAGTTATTCATCTTAGTAGGTGATTCTAATAATCCTCTTAAATATTCAATATTCTTAGTTAATTCATCTCTTTCATTAACTAAAGTCATAATATCTAAGTTAGATAAACGATATAATTGTAAATTTAAAATTGCTTCTGCTTGAACTTCTGTAAAGTTAAATTTTGCGATTAAATTAACTCTTGCATCAGCTTTATCTTTACTAGCTTTAATTAAAGCAACAACTTCATCAATAATTGAACAAGCTTTAATTAAGCCTTCAACAATATGAAGTCTATTTTCTGCTTTTTCTAAATCGAATTTACTTCTACGAGTCAATACATCAACTTGGTGTTCGATATAACAATCAATCATTTCAGTTAATGGAGCGACAACTGGTCTATCATGATCAATAACTAAACAATTAAATTTAATAGTTGAACATAATACACCCTTAGATAATAAGAAATTTAAGATGTTATTAGGATCTGAATCTTTTTTAATATCTATCGCGATTCTTAATCCATCACGATCTGTTTCATCTCTAACTTCAATAATTGCATCCAACTTATTAGCGAATCTACATTTATCAATGTTATTGACTAATTCAGATTTATCTTTACCCCAAGGGATTTCAGTAATGATTATTTGATTGATATCTTTTAAAGAAGTATCAATTTCTGTTTTACACCATAATTTAAAACTACCATTACCACTTTCATACATTGGAAGAAGAATGGAAGTATCTTTAATAATACCACCGGTTGGGAAATCTGGACCTTTAATAAATTCCATTAATTCTTTAGTGGTGCACTTTTTATGTGAAATACGATAATTAATCGCATCGATAACTTCTCTTAAATTGTGAGGAGGAATATCAGTGGAAGAACCAATCGCAATACCTTGAGTACCATTAACAAGTAAGTTTGGGAATCTTGATGGTAAAACAGCAGGTTCAAATTCTAAATCATCGAAGTTTAGTTGCATATCTACTGTGTTTTTATTTAAATCTTGAACCATTAAATCTGATAATTCAGATAATCTAGCTTCAGTATAACGATAAGCCGCAGGACCATCACCATCAATTGACCCATTATTACCTTGGAAATCGATTAACGGATAACGCATTTTCCAATCTTGAGACATTCTAACCATCGCTTCATAAACAGAAGTATCACCATGTGGGTGGAATCGACCAATAACCGCACCGACGGTACGAGCGCACTTTCTTGTTGGTTTACTTGAAACGTTGCCTTCAAGAATCATCGTATAAAGAATTCTTCTTTGAACAGGTTTTAAACCATCGCGAACATCAGGAACCGCTCTTTCTTGAAGAACATATTTTGAATATCTTCCAAAGCCTTCTGACATGACATCTTCAATGTTAGAAATTTGAATGAATTCTTCTTGTCTTAAAGAGGAAGTATCTAATTCAGTTTTTTTCTTAGCCATTATGCTTTACCTCCTCAACAAAGAAATCTCCTTTTGTAGAGAAATCAACATTTTCTTTAATCCAAGTATTTCTACCAGAAGGATCTTTACCCATAAATAATTCAACATATTTAGAAGCAACATCCGCGTCATTAATTGTTAATTTAATTAACTTACGATGTTGAGGATCCATAGTTGTAACCCATAATTGATCTGCGTTCATTTCACCAAGTCCTTTATAACGGGAAACAGTGTAACCTGAGCCTACTTTCTTTTTCGCTTCTTCTAATTCGCTTTGGTTCCAAGCATATTCTTCAATAATCTTCTTACCAGTCATTTTCATAACGCGGTATAAAGGAGGACATGCTACATAAACATGACCTGTTTCAATTAAAGGTTTCATCTTCTTATAGAAGAAATTAATTAATAAATTTTGAATATGAGCTCCATCAGTATCAGCATCGGTCATAATGATAACTTTATCATATCTTAAATTTCTGATATTGAAATCTTTACCAGTACCAGTACCGATTGTATAAGCAAGAGTTGATAATTCTTCATTCTTCATGAATGCATCTTCAGCATCATTAGAAATATTTTTTGGTTTACCTCTTAAAGGTAATAAGCCTTGGAAAGATCTATTTCTACACTTCTTCGCGTTGCCTCCAGCAGAATCACCTTCGACGATAAATAATTCGTTTTTGCGGTAATCCTTTGATTGAGGTGGAACTAACTTACCAGATAACATTAAAGTATTTTTTTCATTATCTTTTGGTGAAAGTTTTCTAATCTCATCTTTGGCACTTCTAGCCGCGAGTCTTGCTTTTTGTGCTTCAAAGATTTTATTGACAATCTTTGTTGCATATTCTTTATTTTCAATTAAATATCTAGTCATATTGGTATAGACTAAATTATCTACTGCAGTAGCTGCATCAGGTGTACCTAATTTTTCTTTAGTTTGACCTTCAAATTGAATCTTTTCTTCTGGAATTCGAACCGATACGACACAAGATAAACCTTCTCTAATATCGTTACCATCTAATTTCATATCACCTTTAAGAAGTTTATTTCTTTCGATGTATTCATTAAATGCTTTAGTTAAACCAGAACGATAGCCTCTTACATGGCTTCCTTCCATCGTAGTAAAAATGGAGTTTGCGAAAGAATAAACTTTTTCTTCATAAGAATCTTGTAAGAATTGGAAAGCAAATTCAACTTTAATATCCTTTGTATTATCAACAAAATAACCAATTGGATGTAAAGATGTCTTACCTACATTCTTTTTATCTAAATATTCAACAATACCATCTTTATAGAAGAATTCAACTTTTTTATCTTTAACTCTTTCATCAATTAAAACAAATCTAACATTTGGGCATTGACATGCGCAATTGTTTAATCTTTCTTCAATTAATTCAAATTTGAATTCTGGTTCAGGTAAAGCCTTAATATCAGGTTTAAAGGTAATGGTCGAACCTCTTTTGGTAGTAGGTCCAACTTCTTTAGTACCTAAACGTTTATTGCCTCCGTCACGATATTCAGCATAATATTCTTTGCCATCGCGATAGACATTTACTTTAACCCATTCGGATAAAGCGTTAACACACGCAGCACCAACCCCGTGAAGGCCTGCTGCTGATTTATAGTTAGATGAATCGAATTTACCGCCGCCATGCAATGTGCAAAAGACGATATCTAAACCATCCATTTTTTCTTTTTCATTATAATCACATGGAATACCTCTACCTTCATCAGAGATAGAAATAGAACCATCGGAATGAATAACTACGCTAATTTTTTTACCATAGCCCGCAATAGCTTCATCTATTGAATTATCAATGATTTCCCATACCAAATGATGTGTACCTCTCCAGTCAGTGGAACCAATGTACATACCAGGTCTTTTTTTAACAGGATCAAGTCCTTTTAGAATTTTTAAAGATGAAGCAGAATAAGAATTTTTATTTTCACTCATAATCTCGCTCCTTTATCATTGGGATTATATCAAAAAAGACTTTAATTTTCTATAATAATAAGTTATTATTATTTTGATTTTGGAGAAAAATTTATGGTTGGATATATTATTTTAACACTATTTATATGTTTATTAATCGGATATCTATTTGGCTCTATTTCTAACGGTATTATCCTTTCTAAGAAAGTATATAACAAAGATGTTAGAGATTATGGTTCACATAATTCCGGTGGAACAAATATGGGAAGAGTATTTGGACTTAAAGCTGGATTGATTACTATTGGTTTAGATATGCTAAAAACAATTATTCCTTTCTATGCTTGTTATTTAATTATTAAATTCACTTCTTTAAATACTTTAATGGATTCATTTGATTTAGCGACTATTGGAGCCATGACTTGTGGTCTAGGAGGAGTATTAGGACATTGTTTCCCAGTATTTTATCACTTCAAAGGTGGAAAAGCGGTTTCTTGTATGGCAGGCATAATTATTGCTTCTTCTTGGTCATTATTAATTGTTGGAATTATTATTTTCTTTTCAATATTCTTAACATCACATAAAGTTTCTTTATCAAGTATTTTCTCTTCATTAGGAACTGCTTTATGTTCATTTGCATTAATATTCTTACCTAATTTTTTAATGAATGCTCACTTACAAGCAAGTTTTATCTTCTCAGGATTTATGTTAGTTTATTCAATCATTTTAATTATTAGACACCATTCCAATATTCAAAGATTATTAAATGGTACAGAAAAAGAAATATATTTAAGCAAAAATAAAAAGGATAACGCATAATGCGTTATCCTTTAATTTTGCAATAAAATTATTTATATTGATTCATGTTTTTCATGACTTGTTTAATTTGAGCTTCTGATGGTTTTCTACCCATAGACATGAACATCGCTCTAATCATTTTTTCATTAATTGGAGGGTTCTTTTTTAATTGTCTTGTCATTAATGCTCTTGCACCAAAATAACCACCGACTAAACCTGCAATTAAACCTAAAGCAAGATACATGACTGAATCCCAACCAAAACTCATTAAAATATTTATATTACTTAACATATTTTCACCTCGATTAAAATAATAAATGATTTAACCTTATTATTCAAGAATAATAAATTAAATCAAAGTTAACGCATAGTTAAAATAAAAGTGGGTTGCCCCACTTTTTAATTTTATTATGCTCTTGAATCGTAAGAACCATCAGATGTCATAACAATGATCTTTTGACCATTTTCGACGAATAATGGAACTCTAACTTTTAAACCTGTTTCTGTGATTGCGTCTTTCATAGCTTTGTTGACTGTATCACCACGTGTTGCAGGTTCACATTCTGTAATTAATAAAGTTACTTTTGCTGGTAATTCAATACCCATAATTTCACCTTCGTAGAATGTCATTGCGACTACTTCTTCAGGAACTAAGAAATTCTTTTCCCATTCTAATCTTTCATGTGGGACAGAAACTTGTTCGTATGATTCAATATCCATGAAGACATAGCCTGTGCCATCGTCATAAAGATATTGCATTTGTTTCTTATCGAGTCTTAAAATATCAACTTTATCACCGCCGATGAATGATAATTCTAGAACTGCTCCTGTTCTAACGTTTTTTGATTTGATCTTGACTTTCATTTTTGCCATAGCAGTTTTGTTTAAGTCAATATCGATACATGTGTAAATTTGGCCTTCGTATTCAAATGTATTACCAGGTCTTACTTCTGTACAGTTTACCATAAATTCCTCCTATAAAACCTAAAATATTTTACTATATAAATAAATAAAAATAAATTAAAAATTTAAGCTAATCAAAAATTATTT
>CAVJGK010000081.1:0-558 GCA_963648895.1 Lachnospiraceae bacterium
CAACTTTATTTTTTGATATTTCTTAAAATATCTTCTTTTGTGATATTTATATTGTATTTACTAAATAAATGTAAAGAACCTCCAATGATAAATATAAGTTTGATTCTTTCATTAAAATCATCTAATTTAGAATCATATATAGATAGAATTTTATCTTCTAATATTTTCGATGCTAAATAATAATCATCGAAAATACAATGTAACATATCATAATTTTTAATTAACGAATCTAACAATGATTCGACAAAGGAATTAATATCAACTAATGCCTTATCAATATTTGGTGCATCTTCAATCACTTTATCAAGTGCTTTGGAATAAATTTCATTTTGTAATTGATTTATATTTTTGTAATGATCATAAAAAGTGGCTTTATTCATTTTAGCTACTTTACATAATTCTGTTACTGTTATATCTATATTTTTCTTTTTTAAAGAATAATATGCTTTTTCTAATTCTTCTTCTGTTTTTAAATAACGTAAATCGTTCTTATTCATATAAACAACTCCTTTGTATAAAAAAGTTGTTTAAGCAACGAATGTAAATTATCGTTGCCTT
>CAVJGK010000081.1:610-6487 GCA_963648895.1 Lachnospiraceae bacterium
CCTTATTACATTTGCTTAAACAACTAGTGTTGATTAAAATTATTATAGAGTTGTTTTATAAAAAAAACAACGGAGAGGAGAAATTATTGAATGAAAAATGTTGTTACAATTTCATGCATTTTAATTCCAATTATTTTTATAGTGAGTTTATTTATAGCATTCGGCACAGGTTTAGCAGCTTCTATTTTTTTTGCAATTATACCTACTGAAATAGCAATTTATGGTTCGCTTATTTTATATTATTTAAATAAAAAGGATGGAAATAATAAATAAAATTTTATTTTAATATTTACTATATAAGTTTTAGGCATAATGTCTAAAACTTTTTTCTTGAAAATATAATTATTTCTTTTTTATTAAAAAAAGAATATTATATTAAAGAATATTTAAGAGGTGAATTATGTCATATCCTACATTATTTAAAGAAAGAAAAAGTGTTAGAAACTTTACAACTAAAGATATATCAAATGATGATTTATTAGAAATATTAAAAGCAGGTCAAGCAGGACCTACATGTGTAAATAGCCGTGATTTTGAATTTATTGTTATTAAGAATAAAGAGACATTAAAAAAATTAAGTGAAAACAATGGTAAATCTGCATGGATGTTACCTAATGCCAATGTGGCAATTATGGTATGTGGTAATTTAAAAAACGCATTTGAAAAAGATAAAGATTATTGGATTATTGATACTTCCATTGCTTGTCAAAATATTATGTTAGAAGCTCAAATGCTAGGTATTGGTTCTGTCATGTTAGGATGTTATCCTCAAAAATATAAATTAGATGGTTTAATTAAGATTATGGACTTACCTTCTTATATCATTCCTTTAAGCATTATTGCTTTAGGATATGAATCAGACGAAGAAATGAATAAACCTAAAAATGTTTTTGAAGAAAATAAAGTTCATTATGAAGTTTTTAAGGAGCATAAATAACAATGATTTATTTAGATTACGCGGCTAATTATCCTACTAAAAAAGAAGTTTTAGATGAACTTTGTAAAGTGGAATTAGAATATGAGGGGAACGCTAATTCGATTCATGAATTAGGTCATAAATCAAAAGAATATTTTTCTTATGCTGATAAGGAAATTAAAAACTTATTAAAATTAGATGAATCAAAAGAAATCATTTATACTTCCAGCGCCACTGAATCAAACAATTTAGCGATTAAAGGAATTGTTGAAGCTTATTCTTCTTTTGGTAATAAAGTATTGGTTAGTGAATTAGAACATTCTTCCATCAATGGCTGTTTAGGCTATTTAAAAGATAAAGGCTTACAAGTTGAATTTATTAAAACTAAAGAAGATGGCAAGATTGATTTAGATGATTTAAAAAATAAATTAACATCTAATGTTATCTTAGTTGTTATTACCCTTGTTGATGGAGAACTTGGCACTATCCAAGATTATGCTTCCATTAGTGAAATAGTATCATCTTCTTCTGCCCATTTGTTAATGGATGTTACTCAAGGAATGATGAAAGTAAAAATTGATTTTTCTAAGATTGAACTTGCTTCTTTTACTTGCCATAAATTTGGTGGATTAACAGGTACTGGTATTTTAATTAAGAATAAATCAACCATTTTAACTCCTTTAATCCATGGAGGAGAATCTTCTTCTATTTATCGTAGCGGTTCGATTCCTTTAGGTTTAATTGCTTCTTCCTTAAAAGCTATTGAACTAGGAATTAATAACTTTGAAGCAAATAATAAAAAAATAGAAGAATTATCTTCTTATTTTATTACTAGATTACAAGAAATTAAAAATATCCACATCAATTCTTTTGAAAATAAAAATATATTTAATCTATCTTATAAGGGCAAAAAAGGCTCATATATGGTATCATATTTATCAGACAAAGGAATTTGTGTTTCACAAAAATCTGCTTGTTCAATTAAAAATACACCTTCAAAAATATTAATGTCGGTGTATAAAAATAAAGAACTTGCATTATCAAGTTTTAGAGTATCAATTTCTGAATTGACCACAAAAGAAGATATTGATGCTTTAATTACAGTTTTAAAGGAGCTTTAGATGGAAAGATATCAAGAAATTGAAAGAAGTATTATTACAACTTATCGTTCTTCAATATGGGCTAATTTTATTAAAGCGGTCAGAGAATATAAACTCGTAGAAGAAAATGATCATATCTGCGTTTGTATTTCTGGCGGGAAAGACTCCATGTTGATGGCTAAATTATTCCAACAACTTCACGCTCATAGCGATTTTCCTTTTGAAGTTACTTATTTAGTTATGAACCCAGGTTATAATGATATTAACTTACAAGTCATTAAAAACAATTTAAATTTATTAAATATCCCTGCGATTATTAAAGAAACAAATATTTTTGAGATTGCAAACTCACAAGATCGTTCACCTTGTTATTTATGTGCTAAGATGAGAAGAGGAGCTTTATATAATATCGCTTCTTCTTTAGGTTGCAATAAAATTGCTTTAGGTCATCATTACGATGATGTAATTGAAACTACTTTGATGAATATGTTAAATTCTGGATCTATTCAAACAATGCTTCCTAAATTAAGATCACAAAATTATAACAATATGGAATTAATTAGACCAATGTATCTAATTAGAGAAAAAGATATTATTAAATGGAAGAATTTTAATTCCCTTCAATTTATCCAATGTGCATGCCGTTTCACCGAGAATTGCGCCATTTGTGATAATGGAGGCGGTGGTTCTCAAAGAGCTGCGACTAAAAAGCTTATCCATGATTTATTAGAATATAATCCTCAAGTAGAAAAAAATATCTTTAAATCAATGACTAATGTCAATATGGATATGATTTTGGGCTATAAAAAAGCTGGACAAACTTATTCTTATTTAGATGAATATGAGGAGGAAAAACATGAAGATAAATAAATTATTATTAGTATTATTTACCTCCATTGTTTCTTTAACTTCTTGTTCTATTGTTCCTCATTCTTCTAGTAATAGTGCTAATTCAAATTCTTCTTTTAGTTCGAATGAAGAATCAAGTTCTAAACTTTCATCAAGTGAAGAATCAAGTGTGAAGCCATCTTCTTCATCAAATACTTCAAGTTCTAGTTCAAGTTCGATTTCATCTTCTACTAGTATTGATTATAGTAAATTAGAAACATTGACTTTAAAGTCATTAGTTTCTGGAAACTATGCTGAGAATTATTCTTCTACCAAGGTAGATGGATATTATTTTACTTCTTATCGTGCATCTAAATTTGTTAATGGAGTCGCCACTTTAAAACCAGGAACCAATATTTTTGATATTGAATCTTTAAATGGGGCTTTATTAAACGAAAATGCTATTTATGGAATAAGACAAATTCAAATTACTTACCAAAGTAAAACAACTTCTTCTAAAGTAAGTTTATCTTATGGAGATAGTTTAGCTTATGGTAATAAGATATATTTAGATGCAGCTTCTTCCTATGTTACCAATACTTATCAAATAAGTGGTAATTTCTTTAAAATTGAAACAGGAGATGCAGAATTAGATATTAAAGCAGTAGTTATTTATTATGATGGAATAAGAGTAACTTATCCTTCATATGATTATGATTATACAACGTCTTATTATCGTTTAAATCCAACTACTTATAAAGGTAGCCTAGTAAGTGGAGTTTCTTCTATTGAAGTACCAACAAAAGTAGAAAAAACAACTACTGGATATAATATTTTAGAAACTAAGAAATATACTTATTATGATTATGATGAAGTTATTTCAAATAAATCATTATGTTATGAAATTGCGTTAACTGATCCAATGGACATCGCCAATTACGTAATTGCATTTAATGCTTTCCCAGTAAATTATGTTGTATCGACAAATTATTCTACCGCGACAAGTTATTTTAAAGAAAAAACTAGATGTATATCCCATTATTCTAGAACTAATGGTTATGCAACTGCTGTTCCTTATGCGATATATGAAAATAATAAGCCTTTATATTATGAACTTGATTTAGCTTTAACAAGTTCTTATTCCTCTAGTTCTAGAGGTACAGGTAGATTAGTTGTCTTTATGAAAGGATATTCAACTAGTAAGACAAATAAATATGATTCATCCAATGTTGCTTTATATACCGATGATCATTATCAAACATTTTCAGAATATTTAAATACCGGCGTCTTTGGACCAAGATTCAATGCCGAAAATTCATATTTAGTATCAACTACTTGGAAAGAAGTTCCAACATTAAATTAGGAGGAAGATTATGAAAAAAATAGGAAAATTAATTCTTTTATCAGTATTAATATTACCTATTTTTTCTTGTGCCTCTAAAGAAAATGATTTAATCCAAGTTAAAAGAGTTTATCAAGTTGAAACAAGCGTTGATATTACTTATTTAGAATTAGAAGAAAAATTTAATAACAAAGAAGATTTTATTTTATATATCTATGATGAAGCTTGTGAAGCATGCTCTAATTTTAAACCTATTTTAAATGCTTATATTAAGAATAATAAGGCTCAAATTTATGCAATTGATTCTAAAAATATAAATACATCTAATACCTTAGTTTCTTATTCTTATACGCCTACTATTGCTTTAATAAATGATGGAATAGTGCAAGAAACTATAGATCAAATAAGTAATGAAGATGTATTTACAAGTTATTCATCATTAGAAATTTATTTTAATAATAGAATTACTTTATCTTCAGAAATAGAAGTTAGTCCTTATACATATAAATCTTTATTAGATAGTGATGAAGAATATATCATTCTTTATTATTGGAAATTATGTTCTGATTGTTCTTATATGTTTAATAATTTCTTTAATGATTATGTTAAGTTAAATCCATCTATTACTTATTATGGTTTTGAATTAAGTTATTATTATGCAAATAGAGTTGATTCAAATGATACTTTTTGGACTTCCTTTACTAAAGAAGTGGGCTTATCTAAACAAGGTTCAACTTTGGGATATAAAAATGGAGTAGTACCTACTTTTCAATATCGTAAGAATAAAAATATTATTTCTCAAGTTGTAGTATTTAATGATGATTATACAAAAACTACCAATACTAATGGAGAAATAGAATCTTTAAATATTACTTCTTCTTATTATGAAACTTCTCCTTACATTGGTAAAACTTATTATAAGAGTGAAAATAAATCAGCCATTGCCAAATATAGAGAAGATACAAGCACATTCTTTTTTGATAAAATAAAGGAAATCTTTAATAAGATTAAATAAGATTATGAATTTAGAAAACTATTTAACTACGTTTATCAAAAGATATGATGATGAACATTTAATAACATATTTAAATAAAGATTTATTTATTAACCTCCATGAAGAAAAAAAGTCTTTTGTCTCTTCTAAAGGTAATAAGATTATGACTTTTATTAATTATTATGATAATTATGATTCTCATAAGCTTATTGTTTTTGTTCATGGAATAGGAGGAGGACATTTATCTTATTTTCGAGAAATAGAATATCTATGTAAAAAAGGATTTATGGTCTTATCTTATGATATGACCGGTTGTTTTGAATCAGAAGGTATTTCTATTTTAGGTTTATCTCAAGCTATATACGATTTAGACGATGTATTAAATTTTATTAAATTAGAAGATTTTTTTAAAAATAAAGAAGTTGTATGTATTGGCCATTCCATGGGTGGATTGGCTGTTAATAATATCCATGTACTACATAAAGAAGTTAAAAAAGTTGTAGTTATTTCAGGTATTACTACAATAGATAATTTTGTTAAAGATTTTGATAAAAAAGATCAAGAAGATATTTTAAAATACGAAAGAAATATCAATTTAAAATATTGTTTATTAGATCCTATAAGTGGATATAATGATTGTTCTTTACACGCATTAATCATTCATTCAAAAGATGATAATATCGTTAGTTTTAAAAAT
>CAVJGK010000082.1:0-6402 GCA_963648895.1 Lachnospiraceae bacterium
ATAATATATTATTTAATACTTGATCTTAAATCAATTTGTGTAGATGAATCACAAGTGATATTTCCAGAATATTTAGTAGCGACATATTGAGAAACTTCGCTTGATAATAATGCATTTGTTAAGACATCAATCTTTGTTTTATAATTTGTGTCATTTAAATAATCATATTTTCTAACTGCAAGAACATTTGCTTTAGCAGATACTTGTGCAGGATCATCTTCTACTGCAAGTCTTTCTGTTGCGGCAACATTACCAGTTAAAGCTGTATTACATGGTAAGCAAGCAATATCATAGTCACTTCTTGAAGTTGCAAGTAAGTTTTCTGCGATTAAATAAACTGTAACGCCATTTTCTGAAGTCCATGTCTTTCCTTCGAATGTTAATTTTTCACCAGTTGAATCAACAGGTAATGAACCTGTGATAACATTTTTTGCTTTTAATAATTCTAATGCACGGATTGCATTTGAATCATCATCACAAACTTCAACAGTTGTAACACCAGTTAATGAAGAAGCTTTTCCTTTATAAATTCCTAAAGGTTCATAGTGAACTTTACAAGTAGCTGTTAATTCAACACTACCTGTATATTGTGATAAATAAGGAATATGTTGGAAGTAGTTAGCATCATAATCTTTATTAGCGACTGCATCGTTTTGTGTAGTCCAGTCAATAGTAGAAACTTTTAAAGTATAGCCTTCTTTTTCAATAATACTTTTAACGCATTCATTTAAGATTTCTGCATGTGGAACATCACTAGCAGCAACACTGATAACTTTTTCTGAACCACAGCTTGATAAACCTGTTAAGCTAAATCCTAATGATAATACTGCTGCTGATAATGTTAATACTTTATTTAATTTTTTCATTTTAATTTTCTCCTTTTATCTAATTTCTTTGAAATGAATAAACCTAATTCTTGAATAAGTTGTACTATGACAACTACAACGATAATTAATGCCCAGAAATACCAACTCTTCATAAAGTCACCTGTATTTCTAGAATAGTAAGTATAGATTGTAGATATTAAACCACCCGCGGCAATGTTATATGCGAATGATGTATATCCAAGTAATGTAACGCCTGTAACGGCAACCCCTGAAATAAGAGATGATCTTGATTCAGGCAATAATACTTTAGTAATGATTTGATAATCACTTGCTCCTAAAGATTTAAATGCTTCAATTTCTCCAGAAGGAACTTCTGCAAGAGATTGTTCAACCATTCTGGCTGCAAAGCCAAATGCTGTAACAAATAATGGAATTAATATGGTGTACCAAGCACCTGTACCACGAGTAAACCAAGCTCTAGTCCATGGCATACAGATAACTACCAAGATTAAGCAAGGAACACTTCTTAAGATATTAACAACTAATCCTAAGATAAAGTTGATATACTTATTTGGTCTTAAACCATTCTTCGCGGTGATATTGAGTAATACTCCTACTGGTATACCTGCTGCATAAGCAAGCACACAAGATATAAGCGTTTGAATAATTGTTTCAAATGTTGATTGTAACAATACCGACCATTGGTCTTTAGTGAAGAAGATACAGCATAGTGTTATAAATACTCCAAGTAAGATAACACATACCATAGATATTAAAGCAATCTTTTCCATGTCTTTATTTGATTTCATCTTTAATAATCTCCTCAAATTTAATGTTCTTCAATGTAAGATATTTTTCTAATTTAGTAACATCTTTCTCACTTGATGGTAATTTAATAACCATTTGTCCATATATCTTTCCATCGATTGTCTTACTATCTGCATAAACAATCGAAATAAGAATATTACAATCTTGAATGATATTGGCAATAATAGGACTATCAATCTCTCCATCAAAGATTAATTTAATATATTTATCATCACTGAATTTAGTATTTAAGTGACCGGAATATATTAACTTCTTAGTTATCTCTGCTTTTGGAGATAAGAATACATCATATAGAGGACCATCTTCAACTATCTCTGCTTTATCAATTATTGCGACTTTGTTACAAATGGCTTCAATAACTGACATTTGATGGGAAATGATTATAATGGTTAAATCTAGTTCTTCATTGAGTTGTTTTAATAATTCTAAGATTGACTGAGTAGTTTCTGGATCTAAAGCACTAGTAGCTTCATCACATAATAATACTTTTGGATCAGTCATCAAAGCTCTTGCGATCGCAACTCTTTGTTGTTGGCCTCCAGATAATTGAGAAGGATAAGAATCTAACTTATCTATTAATCCGACTCTATCTAATAGTTCAATAGCTTTTTCTTTACTATCTGGAACTTTAGCGATTTCACCTGCAAGTTCAACATTTTTTAAAACTGTTCTTTGTTGTAATAAATTGAAACTTTGAAATATCATTCCTACTTCTCTTTTGTATTGTTTATCAAAAGGTGCAATTTCTCCATTATAGAGGATTACTCCATCGTCAAATGTTTCTAAACCATTGATACAACGAACTAGTGTTGATTTACCTGCGCCTGATAAACCAAGTACTCCATAGATGTCTTTCTTCTTTACTTGAAGACTTACACCATTTAATACCACTGTTTCACCAAATGATTTATATATATTTCTCAGTTCAATAATATTTTGTGCCATCTTTTCACTTCCTTAAAAAAATCCTTAACAATAGGGTTAAGGACGTAATCATGCTGAAAATGTAATATTTGATATTTATATTTTCAAGTACAATCATACTCTATCGCTTTAAAGGGCGATCCCTCACCTGTTAGCATAGCCTTAAGATGAAGCTCCTGGACCATGTTCATCAAATCTTCCCTAGCTTATTCCACCATCCTAAGCCTCTCTATAAGTTGTTATTTGATTACTCTTCCTATCAACGCTTTTTATCTCTTATCTTTAAGACAACAAGATTATAGCATTATATTTTGTTATATGTATAATCTTATTTTTTTATCATTTGTGATAAATTTTAGTTATAACAATAGTTAAATAAAAAGATGGAGGGTGAGTCCATCTCTAAATGCATAAATACTATCATATAAAAAAGTCTATCACATTTAAAATTTCATTAGGTAATTGATATCCTTTACTTTCAGCTTCTTTATAAAGTTTAATAGCCATATTATAATCTCTAGGAACACCATTGCCATAATAATAGCAATTGCCCAAATTAACACAAGCATTTAAATTGCCTTGTTTCATAGAAAGCCTATATAACTCTACTGCTTTATTGTAATCTTGTGATATACCATTACCATAATAATAACAATTACCAAGATTATTTTGAGCATCTGGATCATTTTGATTTGCTGCAGCAAAATACCATTTTACAGCTTCTTCATAATTGACATCCACATTTATTCCATATTCATAATAAAATCCTAAAGCATTTTGAGCTTGTGCATTGCCTTGTTTTGCTGATTCATAATACCATTTAAAGGCTTCGCTATCATTTTGTTCTATTCCTAAACCATCTTTAAAGCATGTAGCTAATAGAAATTGTGCTTGATCATTTCCTTTATTAGAAGATGCTTTAAGCCATTTTACAGCTTCTTGATAATTTGCAATTTGATATGTTCCATCAAGATAAAATGTAGCTAATGTTAATTGTGAATCAGCATCACCTAATTCTGCAGATTTTTTTAGCCATTTAATTGCTACAGTTTTATTTTGTTGAGTTCCTAATCCTTCCAAATATAAATAGCTTAAAATTTGCATTGCTTTTGGCTCTTCTTGTTCTGATAATTGTTTAAAATATTCAAATGCTTCTTCATATCTTTTTTGATGAGATATTTCCTCTATATAAAAAGCGGTTAATAATTCTTTAGCATTGGAATTACCATTTTTCATTGCTTCTTTATACCATCTCAATGCTTCTTGTTGGTCTTTATTTACGCCTTTACCTTCATCATATAATATTCCTAGAAAACATTGTGCTTCAGAATCGTTTTGTTCAGCCGCTAATTTATACCATTTAAATGCTTCTTCATAATTTATAGAAGTTCCATATCCATGGAAATAACATTTTGCTAAACCAACCTGTGAATCAACAAAACCTTGATCAGCAGTAATTTTAAAACATTCAAAAGCTTTAGTAAAATTTTGTTTTATACCATATCCTTTAAAATTACATATTCCAAGATATTCAAGCGCTTTTAAATTGCCCTTATTTGCAGACAATTCAAATAATTTGACTGCCTCGTTATAATTTTTATCAATCCCATTAATTCCATAATAATAAAGACCACCAATAGATAATTGCCAATCACGATTATTACTAATTTTGTTAGAAGGATGATAATAATCAATATTATTAGTATCCACTTGTTTCATCACAATAGTTTGTGAATAGCAACCTACTAATGTAGATAAAGCACGTAAATTACCATTGTCGGCAGATTGTTCATACCATCTAAATGATTCTTGATAATTCTTATTTACGCCAGTTCCAGTAAAATAGCAATTTCCTAAATTACATTGAGCATCAGAATTACCTTGTTCTGCCCGAGTTTAAATAATTTTATTGCCTCATCATAATTTATTGAAACACCATAGCCAAATTCATAACAATTACCAAGTGTAACATAAGCATTAATATCCTTCTTGTCTGCAGCCTTCTTAAGCCATTTTACCGCTTCATTATAATCTTGTTTTACACCTTCGCCTTTATAATAACAAAGTCCTAAATTATATTCACCTGCAGTATTACCTTGTTCAGCTGAAAATTTAAACCATTTAAAAGCTTCTTCTAGATTTTTAGTAACTCCATGACCATTAGAATAACAGATTCCTAAAGAATTTTGAGCATTTGATGAACCAGTAATCGCTACTCTTCTATACCATTTAAAAGCTTCGTTATAATCCTGTTTTACGCCTTCACCTTTGTAATAGCATTGAGCTAAATTAAATTCGGCATCATTATATCCTTGATTAGCGGATAATTTATACCAATATACAGCAGTTTCTAAATTTTTAGTGACTAAATCGCCTTTATAGTAATGACACCCCAAAAGGTATTGAGCAACATAATTACCTCTATTAGCTTTCTTTATTAAAAATTCTAATTTTCTTTTACTTATAAAATTAGAAAAAGAATTTATAAATTTAGGCATAAAATCACCTCCAATGGTGCAATTACTTAATTTTACAAATAATGTGTTGTTTGTCTTACATCAACCTAATTATATACAAAAATCGTATCCTATTTGTTAGTTTTAATCTAGATGCAAATGTAAAGATAAAATAGAATTCTATTTTAAATTGTAAAGGTAATCATTTTGTCTCTTTACTTTTTAATTAGCAAAATATATACACATATACATAATACTAATTATATGAGGTAAAAAGATGATCTATGGATATATAAGAGTAAGTACTAAAAAACAAGTTGGTGGATATGGACTAGATGTTCAACGAAACGAAATAAAAGCAAAATATCCAACAGCTATAATAATTGAAGAACAATATACTGGGACTAAATTAGATCGCCCCATTTTTAAAACACTATTGAACAAATTACAATCAGATGACATTCTAGTTGTTTCTAAATTAGATAGATTCGCCAGAAATACAGTTGAAGGAATTAAAGTTGTTGAACAACTCTTCGCTCAAAAAGTTGCAATTCATATTTTGAACATTGGTTTATTAGAAGATACTCCTATGGGAAGATTCTTTTTAACAACTATGCTTGCCGTAGCAGAACTTGAAAGAAACATGATTGTAGAAAGAACTCAAACAGGTAAGGAATTGGCAAGACTTCGTCATGATTACAAAGAAGGTAGACCAAAAAAGTTTACAAAAGAAGAATTAGATAACGCAGTTCTTCTACTTTCTAAGCATTCATATCGAGAAGTAATACATATAACTGGAATAAGTAAATCCACATT
Organism: Lachnospiraceae bacterium; assembly: GCA_963648895.1. Lineage (GTDB taxonomy): Bacteria > Bacillota_I > Bacilli_A > RFN20 > CAG-449 > UBA3210. The sequence continues at coordinate 5,852 of CAVJGK010000082.1, forward strand.
AGTAAGAGCTAAAAAATCGTCGAAAATTCAGTAGTGTCAAAAGTTACAAGTTTTGGCACATAATACTTTTGACTATTTTTCTAAGAACAATGTTTCATCAAATACTGTTATTTTGAAGGACATACTTCTAGAACGAGAGAAATCCACAATTCAAGTTAATTCAGTTGAAAATAAATCTGGAACTGTTCCATTTTTTACAAGTGGAGTATCAATCTTATATACCAATAAGGCTTTATTGAATGGTTTTAATATCTTTCTAAGTACAGGTGGAAATGCAAAAGTACAAGCTTATTTTGGTGAAGCATCATATTCAACTGATACTTGGTGTATTTCAGCAAAAAACAATCTTCAATATTATTTATACGAATATTTAAAACACATTCAAACTCAAATGGATAAATTGTATTTTCATGGAACAGGATTACAACATCTACAAAAGCCTTTATTTTTAAATTCTTATATAAATGTTCCAGATAACTCCACTTTAAAAAAATATAATGAAATTGTAGAACCTATTTATATGCAAATATCAAAAATTGAGAAATTAATAG
>CAVJGK010000083.1:0-6382 GCA_963648895.1 Lachnospiraceae bacterium
ATTTAAAATAATATCATCTTCAAATTCTACTTTCTTAATAAAAGAAAAACCTTGAATATCTTCTTGTTTATCTTCATTGAGACGAACTTGTTTATACAAAACTTCTTTCATTTGTAATAAATGAGAAGTACCAGGTAAGATTCTTAAATAATATCCACCTTTAGATAATACTCTTAAAAACTCTTTTTCATCAATTTTAGCAAAACTATTAATGATTAAATCTAATGATTCATCTAAGAATGGTAAATAATTTAAATTACCAATGACAAAGATGATATCTTCAAGCTTTAAGCTATTTTTTCTAATCGAACATTGATTAATAGCTTCTTTAGATAAATCTAAACCAATAGTTGAAGTTTCAAATATTTTTGATAATTCATTATGCCAATAAGTTGTATAATAACCTTCTCCACAGCCTAAATCACCAAGAGAAATTTGTTTATAATCTTTTAACAATTCTTTAATTAAGTCTAATACGTTATTTCTTAAAATATCGTATTTACCAGTATTTAAAAAATCTCTTCTTGCAATAATCATCTCTTTTTCATCACCAGAATTTTCTGAATGATGTTGATTAGCGAGCAATAGATTAATATAACCTTTTTTAGCTATATCATAAGAATGATTATTTAAACATTTATATGTTTTATCTTCTTTTATTAATTTGTTTTTACAAACTGGACAATATAATATATCTTTCATCAAATCACCATCGATATTATACTAGTTTTCTTTAACTTCTACATTAGTTGGTACTTCTTTTGCTTTATAAATGTATTTAATCATGCCATAAATCATGCAACTAACGGCAAATGTCCAAGCTAAAGGGTCAGCAAAACTTAAACCAACTAAAGAAGCGTTATTGGCAAATATATTTACTTCTCCACCATTTAATAAAGTTGGAAGAGTTAAACAAATTAATGTTCTAGCCACTAATTCACCAATACCAGCAAGGAATGGGAATAAAGCTTTACCAATACCTTGTAAAGAATTTCTTAAAATGAATAAAGCGCCTAAGATAAAATATAAAGATAAATCACAATATAAATAAACATTACCAAAATGAATTGTTGTTTCATTAATCTTATCAGCTGAATAGAAGATATACATATAAGCGCCGTTGATTGTTAATAATAAACCAATACCGGCAAATATGACATATTCAATAAACATAATAATAAATGCTTGAGTGACACCTTTTTTAATTCTTTTAACTTCTCCTGCACCAAGATTTTGACCACAATAAGAAAGCATTGCAGTTCCTAAAGCGGAGAAAGGACACATTAAGAAGTTATTTAATTTAGTCGCGGCGCCAAAACCATTTTGAGCATAAGATTGAATTACTACTCCATCGACTGAAGTATCGAATTTAACAATCGCCCCTTGCATAACAATTAATCCAACAGCGAGAATCGAAAATTGGAAAGCTAAAGGTAAACCTAATTTTAAATGATTAAATGCTGATTTTGTATCGATTTTAAAATCGTTTAGATGTAAACGATATTCTTTATAATGGATGAATGTAAATACAAAACATCCAATCGCAGATATCGCTTGAGCGATAACAGTCGCAATAGCCGCCCCAGCAACGCCCCATTTAAATGCAGTAATAAATAAAATATCTAAACCAATATTTAAAACGGTGGAAAATATTAAGAATAATAATGGGTTTAAAGAATCACCAACACTTCTTAAGAAAGAACAAATAAGGTTATAAAATATTTGAGCGAATGTACCAATAAAGATAATTAAGATATATAAATATGCTGAATAATAAATTTCTTGTTGAGTATCATTATCACTTGGAGTTAAGCCGATTAATTGAAGTAATGGATTAATTGTAAATATCGCGATAATAGTTAAAATAATTGTGACATAAAGCGATAATTTAATTTGCATCGCTAAAGACTTTTTAACTTCTTCATTATCTTTACATCCCACTGCTTTAGAAGTAATAACAGAAAATCCTGCTGTACAACCAAAGGCAAATTGTAAAACAATAAAAGTAATATTACCTGTATTATTAACACCTGCTACTTCATTCGCATTTAAATATTGTCCGCATATTGAAGCATCGGCAATTGTATAAATTTGTTGGAATATATAACTAAGCAAAATAGGTAATGAAAAGAAAATAATATTCTTCCATATTGTGCCTTTTGTTAGATCGATTGGCTTAAATAATTTCTTAATAAAACCCATAAAAATACCTCTTTAACAAGTGATATTTTAGTTATTTTTTATTAAAAATAAATACTATTTTTTTGAAAGCCTTTACACGAATTAAAGCGATGGTAAATATAGTATATATTTATTCGTTAGTATTACAAAAAAGAGAACCATAATAATGATTCTCATGACTAATTATTTAATTTATATTATCTACTCCTTCAATTAGTAAATTATCATTAACTAATTGTTTTAAAGTCTCATAAGCTAAAGCATCTATTTTATGTTCATTTACTTCTTTTTCCATAATATCTAACGCTTCAGAAAATGAATAACCTCTTCTATACGAACGATCGGTTGTTAAAGCATCAAAGATATCAGCGATTGATAATATCTTACTTTCTAAAGGAATTTGTTCTTCTTTGATACCATCAGGATAACCTGTTCCATCTAATTTTTCATGATGATATCTGGCAATTAAAGCCACTTCTTCTCCTAAAGCTTCTTTTAAGATTTCATAAGAATATACAGGATGTTTTTTAATTTCATCAAATTCTTCTTTGGTCAATCTTCCAGGTTTATTAACAATTTCACTATCTATTTTAATTTTTCCAATATCGTGGAAAGATGCCGCAAAATTTAAATTATTAGTATTTAATCCTAAATGCATCTTGTTTAAAATCATCAAAGAATATTTACCCACTCGATAATTATGTCCTTTTAAATAAATATCTTTTTCTTCCAGTTTTTTAATTTGTGAAGATAAATTATCTAATTCTCTATCAATGGAAGTTTGACTAGAAGTTGCGAAGAATAATTTTAATTCAGTTGTTGCATATATTTCAAAAGGGTTTTCTGAATCAACGCTGAAAACATCGAATTTTACAAAATGATGTCTTTCATTAGATAATATTAAATCAAGTTCACCTTCTAAGACTAAATAAGTCAAAGTAGCATTGGTGTCACCTTCATCAAAGTTGATATGTAAAGAATTATTCTTATATAGGTGGTAATATTCAATTGACATATTATCATCTGAATGTAAAACATCCGCGACTACTTCATTTTTCAAAAGTAATTCTTTGATTGACTTTTTTTCAAGTAACATATTGCCACCTCCTTTTTTGAGCACTTATTATTGCATATAATTTCTTTAAAATCAAACATGTTAATTAAAACTAACTAAATTATTTAATAAAAAAATTAAATAAATTATAATATAACTAATTTAAGGAGGTACATTATGGCTTGTACAACAATTTTAGTCGGTAAAAAGGCTAGTTATGATGGTTCTACTATGATTGCAAGAAACGATGATGGATATTTCGATGAAAAGAAATTAATCATAGTAAATCCAAAAGATCAAAAGAAAAAATATAAATCTAAAATCGGACATTTAGAAATTGAATTACCAGATAATCCTTTAAGATATTCTTCTTGTCCTTCTATTGATGAAAGCTATGGTATATGGGCAGCCACAGGTATTAATGAAGCAAACGTCGGTATGTCTGCGACCGAAACAATTACTTCTAATTCTCGCGTTTTAGGTGCTGATCCATATGTTAAATACATCAAAAAAGGAAAAAATCAAAAAGAAGTACTAGGTGGAATTGGTGAAGAAGACTTAGTAGTATTAGTTCTTCCATATATTCATTCGGCTAGAGAAGGTGTATTAAGACTTGGTGCTTTATTAGAACAATATGGTACTTATGAACCAAACGGTATTGCTTTTAATGATGAAAATGAAATTTGGTGGTTAGAAACCATCGGAGGTCATCATTGGATTGCTAAAAGAGTCAAAGATGAAGAATACGTCGTTATGCCAAACCAATTCGGTTTAGATAATTTTGATATTGATGATGCATTAAATGAAGGTAAAGAAAATCTTTGTTCTAAAGACTTATTAGACTTTGTTAAAAAGAATCATTTAGATTTAAACTTAGATGGTAAATTTAATCCTCGTGTTATTTTTGGTTCTCATTCTGATGCTGACCATGTTTATAACACTCCTCGTGCTTGGTATATGGGTCGATATTTTAACCCTCGTACATTTAAATGGGATGGAGATGACGCTCAATACACTCCAACAAGTGATGATATACCTTGGAGTTTTGTTCCAGAACATAAAATCACTATTGAAGATGTTAAATATATCCTTTCATCCTATTATCAAGGAACTGATTATAATCCATATTCAGCAAGAGAAAATCCTAAAAAAGGATTATATCGTCCAATTGGTATTTCAAGAACTGGTGTTATGGCAATTTGCCAAATTAGACCATATGTTGAAGATAAATTAAAAGCAGTTGAATGGATTTGCTTTGGTTCTAATGCATTTAACGCAATTATCCCAATGTATACAAATGTAACTAAATTCCCAGATTATGTTTCTAAAGTCACATTAGATGTTGATACTTCTAACTTCTATTGGAATTCTAGATTACTAGGTGTTTTAGCCGATCCTCACTATGGAAAAGCTATTATCCATATTGAAAGATATCAAAATGCCATCTTTAATTTAGGCCATCAAAATTTAAATAAATTCGATGAAGAATATTTAAAATCTCATGATGATAAGATATTAGAAAATGCCAATGAAGAAATGGCTAAATTAACTAAAAAAGAAACTCAATCTACACTCAACAAATTAATGTTAGTTGCCAGTGAAGAAATGAAAAACGGTTATTCTAGAGGCGATAATTAGATCAAGAAAAAAGAGATAGAAAGTTTTAAAATCTATCTCTTTTTGATTGCTTATAAATAAGAATTAAATTCTTCCGCATTCTTCATAAAAATCATTAGCTTGTTCTTGCCAATATTTTTTATCTTCTTTTGTAATTTGTCTTATAACGTGACAAGGATTACCTGCCGCGACAACATTTGAAGGAATATCTTTTGTAACGACAGAATTCGCTCCTATAACAACATTATCACCAATTGTAACTCCTGGACAAATAACAGAATTACCACCAATCCAAACTGAATTACCAATTTTGACTTCATAGCCATATTCTAATCCAGAATTTCTAACTTCAGCATCGATTGGATGTCCTGCTGTATAAATGCATACTTTAGGAGCCAACATAACATCATCACCAATAATAATTTTTGCTACATCTAACATTACGCAGTCAAAGTTTGCATAAAATCTTTCGCCTAAATAGATGTTACAACCATAATCGCAATGAAATGGTTTATTAATTCCGATGTGTTCACCTGTTTTACCAAAATATTTTTTGCAAAGTTCTGCCCTTTTAGCATAATCTCCATAACCTGTAGCATTAAACGCATCTAAAAATTCATTTCTTTTTTGATACATTTTTTCTCGATCTTCATCTTGATAACCGCAGTGATATAATTTTCCTTCTAGCATTCTTTTAACTTGTTGCATATTATAATATTTTCTCCATCCCGATTTTTTGAATTTTTAATCCTATATGTTGATAGAATTTTAAAGCAGCAGTATTATCTGCCCACACATTTAATGTGACTTCATAATATCCTTCTTTTTTTGCAAAATCACATACATATTCATATAATTTAGTTCCAATATGTTTGCCTCTAGCATCTTGATCAACACACAAATCATCGATATATAAAGTTTTAATATCTGTCAAATTATTGTCATTTATATGTTGTTGATGCATGCAAAAAGCATAACCAAGAACAACATTATCTTCTTCATAAACAAATATTGGTGTTAAATCATTATGAATAATTGTCACTAATTCTTCATCAGTATATTTTTTTGTACCTTCTTTAAATAAATCAGGTCGAGCCTCATGATGAACTTGATGGACTTGATATAATAATTTATTTAAATAAGGAATATCTTCTTCTTTTGCTCTTCTAATCATATTTATTACCTAAACCTAACAATATGATTATACAACAATATTTAAACAATGTTGATATTTTTTACTTGTTTATCACTTTCAAGTAAATGCACTTTTTATTTTTTACTTGTATTTAATTTAAATTTATTGTATACTCTACTAGCAATGCGGCCATGGCGGAACTGGTAGACGCGTACGTTTGAGGGGCGTATAGGATTTCCTGTGTGAGTTCAAGTCTCATTGGCCGCACCAGTAAGAAATAACGGGGGCTGTTGAAAAACCTAAAAAATAAATAGGTTGGACAACAGTCCTTTTTTGATACAAAAAAAGAGAAAATTTCTAAAAATTTTCTCCATTTGATAAAATATCTTTGTTCA
>CAVJGK010000084.1:0-3489 GCA_963648895.1 Lachnospiraceae bacterium
TGATTATAGTGAAACATTAGTTATTAATAAGAGAAATATTTCTATTGTTCCTACAAGCATTAGTTTTGATTACGATGATCAAAATCATTTCTTTACTTCATGGGATTATTCAAATGATGAAGAATTAAATAAATTCTTAAATGTTAATAAAGAAGATATAAGTTTCTATTTTGATTATGATGATAGTGAACGTATTAATGTTGGAACTTATTATGGAAAAGTTGTAATTACTTCTTTAGGTGAAGAAAGTTTAGATAATTATATTATTACTTCAGAACAAGGTGCTTTAACGATTAATAAACGTAATGTTTATATTAAACCTAATGATGTAACTTATACTTATAATGGTGAAGAACAAGGATTTATCACATTTGATTATGCAAACATATCCATAGATGATCCATTACATCAATTCTTAAATAATGACCAACAATATCTTAACTTAGTATTTGAATATGAAGGCAATGTTTCACCTCTTGATGTAGGAACTTATGTAGGCTATATTATTTCAATCGGTAATAGTGATTGTTTAAATAACTATGAAATTCATTATGAAGATGAAACAGGTAACTTAATTATTAACCAAAGAGATATTTATTTAAAACCTGTTGCAATCTCATTCATTTATGATGGACAATCTCATACATTTGAAAGTGTTGAATATACTTACTTATCATTAAATAGTGATAATCAATTTGTAAATACTGATGGAGTATCTTTAGATACTATTGTAGCGACATTCGCTTTTGATGGATTAGTTAATGATCCAGTCAATGCCGGAAGTTATGTAGGATATATTAAAGAAATTAGATGTTATTCAGATAAATTCACTAACTATAATTTAATTTATGAAGATAATAGCGAGACCTTAATAATTACCCCTCGTGATGTTTATATCGCACCAGATGATGAAACTATTACTTATGATGGAGAAAATCATAACTTTACTTCATGGCATTATACTAATGAGGATGTTTTACATCAATTCTTAAATGTTAACTTTGAAGATATAATCTTTAGTTTTACTTATGATTATAGTCAACGTATTAATGTCGGAACTTATTATGGAAGAGTAGTTATTACTTCTTTAGGTGAAGAAAGTTTAACTAACTATAATATCATTTATAGCGATGGCACATTAATTATTAATCCTCGTAAGGTCTATATTAAACCAAGTGATACCACATTCACTTATGATGCAATGTCTCATACATTTACATCTTGGGAATATTGTTCTATATCTATAAGTGATGAAAATCATCAATTCTTAAATGGTGATGAAAACTATTTAAATATTAATTATACTATTTCCAAAATCAATAAAGGTGAATATGAAGGTTATATCTTTAGTTATGGAAGTGATTCTCATTTAAATAACTATGAAATCAATATTGATGAAAGTGGAACATTAACTATTGAAGCTAGAATAATTTATATTAAACCTCATGATGAAACTTATACTTATAATGGTGAAGAACAAGGATTTAAAACATTTGAATATAGTGGTATTTCTAAAGGTGATTCATTGCATCAATTCTTAAATGGTGATCAACAATATCTTAACTTAGTATTTGAATATGAAGGAAATATATCACCTCTTGATGCAGGAAGTTATGTAGGCTATATTATTTCAATCGATGATAGTGATTGTTTAAATAATTATGAAATTCATTATGAAGATGAAACAGGTATTGTTACTATTAACCAAAGAGATATTTATTTAAAACCAGTTACAATCTCATTTACTTATGATGGACAAGCTCATACATTTGAAAATGTTGAATATACGTACTCATCATTATTAAATAGTGATAATCAATTTGTAAATACTGATGGAGTATCTTTAACTACTATTGTAGCGACATTCGCTTTTGATGGATTAGTCAATGATCCAGTCAATGCCGGAAGTTATGTTGGATATATTAAAGAAATTACATGTTCTTCAGGAAAATTAACTAACTATAATTTAATTTATGAAGATTATACAAATACTTTAACCATTAACCCACGTGATGTTTATATTGCACCAGATGATGTAAATACTACTTATGATGGACTAGCTCATTATTTTACTTCATGGCATTATACTAATAATGATTCATCACATGTTTTCTTAAATGGTGATGAAAATAAAATGAATTTATCATTTAGCTATGATAGAGACATGAATCCAACAAATTATGGAACATATTTAGGAGAAGTAAATGTTAATTCATTATTTGATGATGAAACATTAAAAAATAATTATAATATCCATAATACTTCTAAAGGAACAATTGTCATTAATCAACGCGAAGTAAAAGTTAGCTTTAAATCAGATGAACAAGTATATAATGGAAATTATTTCCGTTATGGAGAAATTGAATTAGATAATGAATCTGTATCCAATTTAGTAAATGGACAAGTATTGACTATAAATATCTATTTCTATTATGAAGAAAATGGCGCTACTACACCATCTATTATTGATGCAAGAACATATTATTTATCCATTCATTCTTATAGTGTATCCTCAACATCAGGTACATATTTATTTAATTCCGATGATTTAAATAACTATAAAGTAACATTTGTTGAAGATTATACATATACAATTACCCCATATGAATTTGAAATACCTTTATTTAGCGTTTCAAAAGTCTATGATGGTAAAGAATATGAATCAACCTTAACATTAAAATTACCATTTAATAATGTAATAGTTAAAGTTAATAATGTAACTTATGTCAATGCAACTACACCAAAAACTGTTGGTGAATATTTCTTTATTATTCTTAAAGAGAATTGTGAAATTATTTCTGATTTAAATAATTACACATTCATTAATAATAATTATTCAACTTTAACAATTACTAAAAAGCAAGTAACGTTTAAACCTTATGATGGAACAAAAACTTATGATGGAGAAATTCCGAATATTAATTTATTGACTTATTCTTATTCTTCATTAGGTTATCAAGATTCTATATCTTCTTTAGGTATAAAAGTAACTTATGAAGTTTTAGATGATGAAGGTAATAATCCTATTAATGTTGGAACATATAAAATAATTATTTATGTAAGTGGCAATTCTTACTTTGATCAAAATTATGAATTAGTAACTGAAGAAGGCAAATATATTATTTCACCACGTAAATATGAAGTTTCATTAGATTATGAAAGTTCAAGAAAATTTGATGCACAAGAACATGGATATGAAGGAAGTTATTCTTTAATAAATGATGATAATTATATAAATGATTTAAGTATCAATATCGCATTTAGTAATGGAACAGAATCTTTAGAAACAATCTTTGATAAAGGTGTATATACTTTATCAATTGCTTCTTATTATGTAGAAGGAATAGAAAATAATTCTAACTATGTATTTACTTTAAGTGAAGCATATACAATTGAAATTACTTCTTATAAGCTTACATATGTTAACCCTGATTTAGAAGTTACTTATGATGGAAATAAACATCCTTATACACTTGAAGAATTAAATAG
>CAVJGK010000084.1:3578-6357 GCA_963648895.1 Lachnospiraceae bacterium
ATATTTTAGAAACTGAATCAGTAGATTTCTTAAATTCAGTTGGTTATAAGGTAACAAGAAGTATTTCTCAAGATTTATCGAATGTTTATAAAATCAATGTTGGAACATATGATTATAACTTAGAAATATCTATTATTGATTCATATGGTAATGATCAAAGTTCTAATTTTGAAATTACTTCAATAAATGGACATATTATTATTAATCCTGTTGTTATAAATGTATCTATTCAAGGTGATAGTAAATATTATGATGGTAGTTCATATTCATTATCAGATAGTTTAATAAAATCTATTAAGATTCAAGTAGAAAATGCCTTACTTGAATGTGATGCTTCTTATAAATTATCTATTTCATTTAGTAATGGTAAGAATTATAAAGAACCAGGTGAATATGATTCATTCTATGAAGATATCAATGTTAAATTAATGAATTTAGCTTCATCTAGTGATGATTATAATTACATTAACAATTATGAAATTGTCTATAATGTAACTAAACCATTAGAAATTAAAGCTAATGTGATAACATTTATTGATGGTAAAATAATATATTCTACATATAATGGTGATTATATTAAATCAATTAGTAAATATTTAGAAATTGATGGAGAAAATTCACCTTTAACGGATTTATCTATTATTGCTTCTAATTTAACTATCATTACTGAAGATGGAGAAGAATATCAATATAATGAAGGTGAAATTGCGATTATCAAGAATGCTGGAACTTATATTATTAAACTCAATGTTAATGATATTTATTTAAATTCTAAACGTATTGGTGATAGTTTAAATTATTATGATTGCAGCCAAGAAGTTATTACTTTAACAATTATTATTAATCAATATGAAATAACTGGTGACGCATCTACTTCTAGTTTAGATGTTACATTTGATCCTACACATATTGATAAAAAGTATTATAGTGTATCTGGTGATACTTCTAATATAGAAAATAATGTAATCAATGGAAAAGAAATCTATTTTAAATTTATTCCATCCAAAGATGAAAATGGCGAAGATATTATTCCATATGTTGATATTTACAATCAAAAATGTACTAATGAATTAGATTTACATGTTTATTTAAAAGAAACTAACGAAGATATTACTAATAATGTTGATTTAAGTAATATAAAAATTAAGTATGGTACATTAACTTTAAGTACAAAGGTAAAAGTTAATTCATCTAGTGGTAATTACTATCATGATTTAGGTGATTATAATATCGGACCTTCACGTATTAATACTGAAACAAGCAACGTATATATTTATTATCAAACTCAATATATTTTAGATGAATTAGATGTTAATGCGACAATAATTGATTCAATTGAAGAAGTAGGTACATATTATATTCTTTATACAATTAAATATGTACAAGTCAATGGTACAAATTATGAAGATTATAGTTTCTTAACTTTAAGCAATTATTCTACACTTAAATATAATGGTGAAACTTATTATGTTTTAACATATGATATTTATCAAACTACATTATATTTAAAACCATATGTTGAAGATTATTATGTATTTAATGGAAAAAATATTTCTTTAAGTGGTGAACAAAATGAAATTGTTTATGGTAGTGTTCGCGAAGGACAATATATCATTTGTGAATTTGATAATAATGAAATTGGTATTATTGATGGTAAATTAAAAAAATCTTCTAAACCTCAAATTACTATTGCTCATGTATATGATGCAGATGGAAATGAAGTATCTAAAAATTATAATTTAAGATTTGAATATGATACTTATCTTGAAATTTTAGATAAAGATAACAAAGGAAAAAATAAATATTCTTATAAGTATAATATTAATAATACTTTATCTTATTCTAATCGTTATGTTGTCTATGTTTCTTATGGAGGAAGTTTTACTTATGATAATGAATATCATCAAGTTACAACATCTCCAACAATTATAAATGATTATAATAAAGCTATTAATCAAACAACTTCAAAATTAGTCACAGAAGAAAACTATGGATTATTAGAAGGTTATACATACTTAGTTAAATCATATACTAAAGCTAAAGATTATACTAAACGTGGCTATAAAAATACTTTAGGCTTTAAAACATTTAATGAAGATGGAATTGATGTATCAAGTGTCTTTACTTATTTATTATCAACAGAAAGTGAATATATTTATATTCTTAAAAAAGATGTAGAAGTTACTTCTGCTTCTGCAAGCATGAAATTTGGTGATCAATTAGAATTATATAATCATACTTTAGAATCTATTAATGGTTTATTAGATAATGGTGATTATATCGATGAAAGTTCAATTATCTGGACAGGTTTAAATTCAACTGTTGGAAGTAAAGAAAACACATTTGAAATTACCAAGATTTTAAATGCAAAAGGCCAAGATGTTACAAACAATTACAATATTATTTATCATTACGGTACTTTGACAATTACGTTATAAAAACAATTTGTGAAATAAAAATATAATTTTTTGTAGGAGGAAAATTATGAATAAGGGATTTTTAACTTATTATAAAATTGGTATGTCTGATACCAAAAAGATGTTAAAGAAGAAGTCTAACTTCTTTAAATTCTTTGTCTATGTCATTATGAGTATATTTGGAATGTGTATCATTCCAAATATTACTTCAGTAAGTTTAATTAGACTTTCTAAAGGCGTTCATGAAGAAAAGAAATTATCTTTATTAGATGCTTTTGACTATGGTGATAAACCTTTAAATATTTATAATATTATTATTGTTGGTTTATTAAAATTATTAATACTTTTAACTGGTGTAGTTA
>CAVJGK010000085.1:0-6163 GCA_963648895.1 Lachnospiraceae bacterium
AAACAATATTTATATATAATCTAATTGATTGAAACTAAGTAGATATAATAGTTTTAAGAAATTATATAAACATAAATAATTTTTAAGAAAGGATTAGTTATTTAATATGGATAATAAAAACGTATTATCTTCTCCTGTCTCTATCTACGCGCTTGGAGGTCTTGGAGAAGTAGGAAAAAACACTTATTGCATTGAAAATGAAAAATCTTTAATCATTATTGATGCCGGTGTTATGTTCCCAGAAGAAGGTATTTTAGGTGTCAATTATGTTGTACCTGATTACACTCATTTAAAAAATAATAGAAGCAAGATCAAAGCTTTATTTATTACTCATGGTCATGAAGACCATATCGGTGCTGTACCATTCATTGTTCAAAATGTCAATATTCCAGTCATTTATGCACCAAAATTAGCCCTTGCTTTAATCAGAAACAAATTAGAAGAACATCATCTTTCAAATGTTAATTTAGTTGAATACAATGAAGATTCAATTATTACAATCGATGAATTCAAAGTTCAATTCTTCTCAGTAACTCACTCAATTCCAGATGCATTTGGTATCTGTGTTGATACACCACAAGGAAGAATTGTCACTACCGGCGATTTTAAGATCGATTTAACTCCTATCTCACGCGATATCAATTTAAATAAAATCGCTCGTTTAGGTGATGAAGGTGTTGATTTATTACTCGCCGATTCAACCAATGCAGAAAAAGAAGGTTATACTCTTTCTGAAAGAAGTGTTATTGATGCGATTATGGATGCTTTCAATAAAGCAACTCAAAGAATTATCATCTCCACTTTCTCAAGTAACATTTCTCGTATTCAACAAATCGTTGAAGCTTGTATTTCTTTCAATCGTAAGATATGTGTTATTGGTCGATCAATGAATACTTCCATTGAAGTTTCTAGAAATTATGGTTATATCAAAGTTCCAGATGATACCATCATCACACCTGATAAATTAAAAGATTATAAGAATAATGAAATTGTTATCTTATGTACAGGTTCACAAGGTGAATCTCTTGCTGCTTTAAGTAGAATTGCTTCAGGTGAACATAACATTATCAAAATCATTCCAGGTGATACAGTCATTTTCTCATCAAGCCCAATTCCAGGAAATACTTATCAAATCGATGTATTAATCAATAAATTATATCGTTTAGGCGCAAGCGTTGTTACAAATTCCATGTATCCAAATTTACACGCTTCTGGTCACCCTTCAAGACAAGAATTACGCTTAATGTTAAAACTTGTACATCCTAAGTATTTCATGCCTGCTCATGGTGAATATTACATGCTTAAAATGCATGCAGAACTCGCTCAAAAGTTAGGTATTCCAAAAGAAAATACCTTTGTTTTATCAAATGGTGATACTTTAATTTTAAACCGTCATGAAGTTACAACTGGTCCTAGAGTTCCAGTCGATGATATCTACATTGATGGTAAAGATATTACAGGTTTATCTACTGCAGTAATTAAAGATAGAAAATTATTATCAAGCGATGGAATGGTCGCTGTATTAATCTCAATGGATTCAAGAACAAATACAATTCTTAAAAAGCCAGAAATTATCACTAAAGGATTTATCTATTTAGATGATAAATCAGTTAAATTAGTTGAAGCTGCCAAAGATAGTTTATATAAAGCATTAAATGAATTAATGAAGTCCAAAGTTACATTTGGTGAAATTAAGAATGTTTCTAAATCTGTATTAGGTCAAATATTCTATCAACACACTCATCGTAACCCAATGATTATTCCAATCATTATGAATAAAACTGAAAGAAATTAGCTAAAATGTTTATTCTCGCAAGTAATTCACCTAGAAGAAAAGCTCTTTTAGGTGAAATCATTAATGATTTTAAAGTAGTGGTTAAACCAATCGATGAAAGTAAATATCCTTATTCTAAGCTCTCTTATTATAAGGCATTAGAAATCGCTTCTACCTATCCTGATGATATTATTATTTCAGGAGATACAGTTGTAATATTGGACAATGTTATCTTAGGTAAACCTAAAGATAAGATTGATGCTTATAACAAATTAAAAGCATTATCTAATAAAACTCATGAAGTAAAAACAAGTTACACTATTTACTGCAAAAACAAAAATATCAATGTAACTAATATCGTTACTTCAAAAGTTACTTTCAATGATTTAAAAGAAGATTTAATTTCTTCTTATATCGAATATGGATCTTGTTTTGATAAAGCTGGTGCTTATGGAATTCAAGATAATGAAAAATTCCCTTTAATTAAAAAAATTGAAGGAAGTTATAATAACATCGTCGGTTTCCCAATTGAAGAAATCAAAGAAGATTTAATAAAATTAAACCTAATTAAATAGGAGTAAGTTTTCAAACTTACTCCTATTTTTTGTTGATCAATTCTTCTAATTGTTTCGCGCTAGTACCAGCGATTAAAGTGATTTTATTTGTTTGTTTAATAATGCTTGTGATTCCTAATTCTTTTAATTTAGCTTCATCCACTTTATCATAATCATTTAAGACTAAAACAAGTCTTGAGCCTTTAGCTTCACAACTTATAATGTTTTCTTTATCACCAAAACAAGAGGCAATCGCTAAATTTGATTCTTCTTCCTTTTTCTCTTTTCTAGATTGTTTAACATATATAACAATCATAACAATCATTAAAACAAGTAAAATAATAGAAATGGATCCTAGTATTATCCATCCGTATTGTGAGAACCAACTCTTATTGGTAGTTGATGATGTGTTATTTGTCCATAAAAAATACATAAGTTGATAACTCCTTATTGATATAATTCTAACTATATACGAGAAAAATTGCAACTTTTTCTATAATTTCGCCTTCTAAAAGGGTAAAAAATCGAAGAATAATTAATTTATTAATTAAAATAATAGACTTAATTGTCAACAAATAGTATTATATTTAAGGTAAAAAACGAGGTAAATATTATGAAGTCAAATATTGAAATTGAATCAAAAGTCTTATTAACAAAAGCAGAATATGAAAATGTCATCAAGGCATTACACTTAGAAAACACTCCAAAAGTAAAACAAACAAATTATTATATCGATACAAAAGATCTTTATTTAAAGAAACACGATATGTTCTTACGTATTAGAGAAAAATCTCAAAACTACGAATTAACATTAAAAGCACCTTTATCTGAAGGTTTATTAGAAAAAAATGAACACATTGCTTCTTCTTCATTTGATAAATTACAAGAAGATGGTTTCTTCCCAGAAGGTGGAATTAAAAAATTCTTAGAAATCTTATCTGTTAATCCAGAAGATTTAAAGATTTTAACTTCTTTAACAACAACACGTATTGAAATCGAATATAAAAATGCAATTGTTGATATTGACCGTTCAGTTTATGGTGATGTAGTCGACTACGAATTAGAAGTTGAAACAACATCTATGGAAGGTGCTGAAGCAATCGCAAAAGAAATCTTAAAAGCTGCAAAAATTGAAGGTAAGACATTCAACAAAGCAAGCAAACAAACTAGAGCTTTAAACGCTTTAAAGAAATAGTAAAACAAAAGTAAGCAAATTGCTTACTTTTTTTCTTACCCAGAATAAAAGGCAGAGTTTGCACTCTGCCTTTTCATTACACTATTTTAAACCAATGTATTTTAAGATATCTTGATGGAATGCATCAGGTTTTTTATTAACTTCTTCTGTTGAAGCACCTTTTACCCCATAATAGAATTTACATTTTGGTTCTGTACCACTAGGTCTAATTGCAATAGAACTACCATCTTCAAAATATAATTTGATCATATCAGTAGTTGGAAGTTCTATCTTGCCAACTTCTTTGCCATCACTATCTAAGACTTTTAAAGACTTATAATCTTCCATTTTAGTAAGTTTAACACCGTTTAATTCTTTAACTGGTGATTTTCTTAAACCTGCCATAATTTCATCCATCTTCTTTTTGCCGTTTTGACCTTCGAAGTAGATTGAATATAATTTATCTAAATGATAACCAAATTTCTTTTCAAGTTCTTCATAGACTTCTAATAAATTCTTACCTTGTAAACGATAATAATTAGCCATTTCTGCGATCATTGTTAAAGCTTGTAATGAATCTTTATCACGTGCGAATGGTGCAAGTAAATAGCCGTATGATTCTTCATAACCGAATTCATATTCATATTTATGATTTAATTCATATTCATGAATCTTTTCACCAATATATTTAAAACCAGTTAAGACTGATTCAACATGAATACCATAAGATTTTGCAACTTCTTCACCGAATGTAGAAGTAACTACTGATTGAAGAAGGATACCATTTTTATGTAATAAGCCTTTTTGTTTTCTCATCTTAAAGACATAATCAATTAAGATTGCGCCTGTTTCATTACCAGTCATCATGACATATTCGCCCTTGCCATTATTAACTGCAATACCGCATCTATCTGCATCTGGGTCAGTCATCATAATGATGTCTGCATTGACTCTTTTTGCGTATTCATTTGGTAATTCATATGCTTCTTTTAATTCTGGGTTTGGTGATTTTGTTGCACCGAATAATGGATCATGAACGCATTGTTCTTTAACATATGTAACATCATATCCTAATTCATCAAATAATTTTTGAGCTACTTCTAATGAAGCACCATGTTGAGGAGTAAAGACAATCTTAAATCCTTTTTTATCTAATTCTGGGTTTAATAAAATTGCTTTGACATGTTCAATATAATCTCTATCAACTTCTTCACCAAGAGTAATAATTTCACCCTTTGGTTCATAGTTTTCAAATTTAACATCAACTTCACTTGGTAAAGTTGCAATAATATCAATATATGGTTTAATCTTTTCAGGAACTAATTGGCATCCTTCTTCATCATATACTTTATAACCGTTATATTCTTTTGGGTTATGGGAAGCAGTAATCATAATGCCTCCGCAGGCATGTTGTCTTCTAACCGCGAAAGATAATTCAGGTGTCGCTCTTAAAGCATCAAAGATATATGTTTTAATACCAAAAGATGATAACATTTTTGCAGCTTCTAAAGTAAATTCACGAGAATATAATCTATTATCGTGAGAAATTACTACGCCTCTTTCTCTTGCATCTTTATAAGTATTTAATAAGAATTTTGCATAGCCATAAGTAACTTTTCTAATGATAAAGATATTTAATCTATTACTACCAGGGCCAAGAACGCCTCTAATGCCTGCAGTACCAAATTCTAAGTCTTGATAGAATGCATCATTAATTTGTTCTTCATTCATCTTTGAAAGTTCATCACGAATATCTTGTGGTAAATCAGCTTTTAACCACTTTTGGTATTTTTGTTCAACAAGTTTTTCCATATTATTTCTCCATTTCTTCAATTGTGTCTATTAAACCACGATATTTGACAATTACATCTTCATAACCTTTGACAATCAACCAAGCATAGACATATTGATCAATTTCCAAACCAGAAGAAAACTTATATAAATAATAATCACTCGTCATGGTTTTAAAGAAGTCTTTGACTGAGTCATATTCCTTCTTATCATATATAATTTTATCACATTCTGATAGTCTAAAGCCAAGAAGAAAATATGCGCGATTTTCATTTTCTATACTTAGACGTTCTAAGTCCTTTACTTCGTCGTATATTTTAGGATTTTTTTTGTCTAATCCTTGGTCTTTCATATATTTAGATAAAAGATTTAATTTTAATAAATCTTTTGTATAGATATCAATACTTGGTCCGTTATAGATAATATATTCACCTAATTGTTTTAAAGAATCAAATTTATGGCGATGATATTTTAATTCCATATGTGGGCAAAATAAATATTGGGCATAGAATAAAAAAGCATTAACATCGCGATAAAGATGATTATATTCAATTAATTTATGAAACTTTTCTTCATCTTCTTGTTTTAAAATTAATAAGAATTTCCTACTGGTTAATATTTTTTCAAAAGCTTCAGGATAAAGATACATTTCTTTTCCTATTTGTTCTAAGGATGAAAATGTTTTATCTTTTATTACAATACTAAAAGCCATATTATCACCGCCTATCAAGTACAAATAAGATTCCAAGTACGAACCATAATATTACATTAACAATTAAAAATCCGATTTCAAAATAAGAGATTGAATCTTTTTTTAATATCTTCTTTTTTCTTAATATTTCACTAAAGAAAGATATTTCTCCATAATAA
>CAVJGK010000086.1:0-6162 GCA_963648895.1 Lachnospiraceae bacterium
GGTTTTTCTTTTATAAATATTTATAAAGATAGTAGTTAATAAAACATAGAAATATTTATACTATTTTTAAATAACCGATTTTTTCGAAAGACAGAATATGTCAATTTACTAAAATTACGACTATTTAGATTATCAATAATTGCAATAATATTATTATTGTTATTTTTTTATTAATATAACCTAAATTTAAGTTTCAAATATTGACATGTAACCGCTTTCATTTTATTCTAAATTTAGATGGAAAGGGATTCATCAATGTTCAATCCTTTTTACATTATATGCGGATGACTTAGGATCTCCGTGGAAAGGAATTTAGATTTTTATGAAGAAAAAAATCGCAATATTGCTTGCAGTTGCAGCAACTACTCTTGGTGGACTTACAGCTTGTGGAGGAACCAAAGAAAAATCGGAGGTCGAAAAAGTTATTGAAGAAGCAATGACTCTTGATGCAAAAGACCTATATAAGAAAGCTATGGAAGAATTAGATGGTAAAACCATGACAGGTATTGGTAACTCATCCCGTGGTAAAACCGCTAAAGAATATTTCATTAATTATTTAAAAGGTAATGATGCAGATGGTAATCCATCAGATGCAGTTAAAGAAGCTTTCCCATATTATAACGCTAATTTCTCTGGTAATATCGAATGGACTCAACCAAAAGAAAATAGTATCTTCACAATGATTGATAGTGATGTTAATGGTTCTAACCATTCTATCGCAATGACATTAATTCAAGATGCTAACCAAATCGATGCAAAAGAAATTCAAACTGGTAATTTATTAAATTATGTACCAAAGGAATGGACAGGTGATGTAAGCAATAAAGAACCATTCGCATTACAATCGCTTAATAAAGTCTTTGAATTTAATAATTTAGATACTACTAAGACATTTATGAACTGTTGGGATTTCGTTCGTGAAGGTGAAGCTCCATTATTTATGAAACCATCTTCAGAACCTGTTGGCCGTAACTTCTTAATTATGCTTACACAACAAAAATATTCTGATATTTTAAAGAATGCATTTGATGCAATTACAAATGAAGCACAAAAAACACGTATTCAAACTACCGCTGATGGACTTGCAGAAAAGGCAACTCAATTAGGTTTAACACATGATTCAGCAAAATATGCGTTAGCGTATATTCAATTATTTATGAAACAATATTCTGAAAGAACAGACGATGGTCCAATTTGTAATGAACTTGTTACAAAAGCTGCAAAAGGTGCAAGTGGATTATTAGTTTATTCAAAACTTCGTTCTGTAACTGAAACAGAAGATTCATCAAAGAAGAACGTTACAATTGCTGCATACCAAGATGGATATAAAGGTATCGGTGGATTTATGTATAAACATTATCTCCAAGTATTAAAAACATCTCCATATCCATGGACATCATGTGCATTTATCCACTTTATGACTTGTACATATGATGGTTTCAAAGCTTGGGGTAAAGATATTGGTGGTTATTGTTCAAATACAACAGATGGCATTAACCAAGACCATTCAAATGATGGTGGAACAGACTTCGCTTGCTTAAATGATAAAGGCTATGAATTCTGGACAGGTACAGGTGATGGAAAGGGTAATATGGTTATCGAAGATGGTGCTTATTGCTCAGAAAAAGATGTTACTGTAGGTACTTGGATTGACACCGGTATTAAATAATAAATAACTTATTTACTGATGAAGGTCGTGGAGGAATTCTACGGTCTTCTTCTTTTGAAAGGAGACTCCATGTTTAAAAGAAAAAAAGAATATCCAGATTCTTCTGGTAATAATAACACCATGGGGACAATGGATAAAGTAATGTCGCATGTCGGCACTTGGATATCTCGACCAGAAAATTTAATTTTGCTCATATTAGGTATTGTTTTATCCTTCGCGGTTTTATATCCTCTTTGGTCTATTATTCAAAATTCATTTACCGTCCATGCCGGTAAAGAAATGCAATTTGCAAAGGCTTATCACTATAATACAGATGGACTTTCAGTTTCAAACTGGGCTAATCTTCTAGGTGGAGATTATGCAACAAAATATCTTTGGGTTCCACTTGGTAATTCATTGCTACTAGGAACGTTAAGTTGTCTATTTGCATTATTATTTGGTGGAATTGCAGCCTTCTTAGTTACACGTACTAATTTACCTTGTAAGAAGTGGATTTCATCAATCTTTATTTTCCCATATATCATGCCTCAATGGACTTTAGCGGTTGTATGGAAAAACTTATTCTGGTCCGCGGATGTTACAGGTGGATCTAATGGTTTCTTTGCTTATATCTTTTCTAAAATGGGTATTGGATGGCGCTTCCCTTTATGGTGGTGCCAAGGTCTATTCCCTTCGGCATTAGTATTAGGTATCCACTATGCAGCATTTGCTTATATTTTAATCGGTGGTATTTTTAAGAATATGGATGCTTCTTTAGAAGAAGCGGCAACAATCTTAAATACACCAAAATGGAAGATTGTCTTCCGTATTACTATTCCAATGATTATTCCAGCTATACTTTCAACTATATTACTTGTTTTTTCAAGTGCAGTTGGTTCTTATCCAGTTGTTCACTATGTAGGTGGTAAGAATTTCCAAGTTCTTGCAACTTCCTATATTGATCTAAGAGCGATTACTGGTGAAGGATTTGCTTCGATTATTGGTATAGTCATGTTACTTATTGGTTTTATTATTTTAATTATTAACCAAGTATCATTAACTTCTAGAAAACAATTCGTAACAGTTTCTGGTAAATCCGCTCAAGCAACTAAGATTCAATTAAATAAAGTTGGTAAATGGGTTATTGCTGTTATATTAATCATTCTTACTGCATTTACTTCTATCTTACCTGTTGTATCATTTGGCGTTGAAACATTCCTTTCTAACCCTGGAGATTATTCTTCTTGGACAACCAAGTGGTGGACATATCATGAAAATGGTGAAGCAGGTATGTATGGTAATTATGGTATTTTCTATAATACAAATATTTGGAAATCGTTTGGTAATCAAGCACTTGTAGCAATTAGTTGCGCAGTTATCGCAGGTACAATTGGTTTCTTAGTCGGTTATTGTGTATCTAAGAAGAGGAAGAACAAATTTGCAGGATATGTCAATGGTATATCATTCCTTCCTTATTTAATTCCTGCTGTTGCTTTTTCAGCAGCATATCATGCATTTGGATTAAATGCTGGTATATCAGGAGCAGCTGGCGCAATGTTTTTAATGATTCTTTGTGGATCTGTTAAATATATTCCATTTGCTTCACGTTCTTCATTAAGCGCGATGATGCAATTATCTCCAGAAATTGAAGAAGCTGCAATCATTCAAGGTGCACCTTGGTGGAAACGTATGACACATATTGTTATACCTATTCAAAAATCTGCGATTATCTCTGGATATTTATTACCATTTATTACTGGTATGAGAGAATTAAATCTCTTTATGTTCTTAGTTACTAACAACGATCAAATCGCAACAACATCATTGTCTTATTATGATGAAATGGGATTATCTGCATTCTCAAGTGCAATTAACTTATTAATCATTATCTTCGTCTTAATCGCTAACTTTGGTGTAAATAAATTAACTGGTGCTTCGATTGACTCTGGCATCGGAGGAGGAAAGAATAAACATGCCTAAAATTGTATTAGAACACGTCAACAAAAAATGGGGGAAATTCTATGGCGTTGATGATTTAAATTTAGAAATCCCTGATAATAGTTTCGTTACATTACTTGGCCCTTCAGGATGTGGTAAAACAACTACACTTCGTATGATTGCAGGATTAGAAAATCCTACATCAGGAAGAATTATTATTGGCGATGAAGTTGTCTTTGATGCTGAAATGGGTATTAATGTTTCTGCAAGTAAACGTCATGTTGGTTTCTTATTCCAAAACTATGCTTTATGGCCAAATATGACAGTTTATCAAAACATTGCATTTGGTTTAAAAAATGTCAACGAAGAAATGGATGTCTTTGATTGGGATTTAATCGCTTTACATGATTATTTAAACGTTTTAGCAAAGCCTGAAAAAGTCGTTTCTTTAATTAAGGATGCCGCGGATAAAAATGGTAGAATTAAAGATGAAACTGCGATTATTAAAATTACTGATTACTTTGAAGTAAGTTATCCAACTGCAAAGAAAGCATTTAAACTTTTATTTAAAGGATATGATGCATCAAAAGTAGAAGAAGAAAAAAATAAAGTTAATCAAGAGATCAAGAAAATTCTTGATAAGCACGCGAAAAAAGGTGAAAAGTTAGATGATAAATTTGGTTATCTAGATGAAAATGGAACTCGCGTTAGAAAAGTTAGACACCTTTCACCTGAAGAAATTGATTTAAAATTACGTAGATCTGCTCGTACATTGAAGATTACTCAATTTATGGATCGATATCCAGCTGAATTATCTGGTGGACAACAACAACGTGTTGCAATTGCTCGTACATTAGCTCCAGGACCTAAGGTTTTATTCATGGATGAACCTTTATCTAACCTTGATGCTAAATTACGTTTAGAAATGCGTTCTGAATTAAAACGTCTTCACATGGAAACAGGTGCAACATTCGTCTATGTTACCCACGATCAATTAGAAGCTATGACTCTTGCAACTCGTATTTGCTTAATGAATAATGGTGTTTTACAACAATATGAACCACCAATTAGAACTTATCATTATCCAAATAATTTGTTTGTTGCAGACTTTATTGGTACTCCTGCCGTCAACTTAATTGAAGCAAGAGGAGAAAAAAAGGGCAATGCTTTCAAATTTAAAATCTTTGGTGATAAGGAAGCAACTTTCACACCAAGTGATCCTAATTTTGATTTAGCAAAACGCCGTGAAGAAATCGCTAAAAACATTCGCCCGGTCAATGAAGATAAAGCTAATAAAGATGGACCATTCCCATATAAGATTCCTTTAATTGTTCCACAAATCGATGTTCCAGATAATCCTACTATTGATGATAATGATTTTGTAATAGGTGTAAGATCTCAATATATTACTATTAATGATGGTGGTAATCTAGAAGCTAAAGTTTATAGTGCAATGCCTACTGGTAAAGAAACAACTGTTAGATTAGAAGTTGGTAATTTCTTACTTACAGGTGATGAATTTGGTGCGGTAGATTATTCTATTGGAACTGATGTAAAACTGGGTTTCCGTGGTAATCATATCATGCTATTTGATCGTCAGTCACAACAATTACTTTGCTTAGGAACTCTTACTATTGACTAATATATAAATATAATAAAAGTGAATCCGATGTTTACTAAATAGTTAACTAGGGTTCACTTTATTCTATTAATAATGAAGGGATAAATATGATTAAAGGTTTTATTTTTGATTTAGATGGAGTTTTATTATCGACTGATGAATATCATTTTTTAGCGTGGAAATCACTCGCGGATTCTTTAAATATTCCATATGATCGAAACTTTAATGATAAATTAAGAGGCTTATCAAGAATGGATAGTTTAAATGCTATTTTATCTTATTCAAAAAAAGAATATACTAATCAAGAAAAAGAAGACATGGCTAATAGAAAAAATGAAGTGTATCGAAATTATCTTCAAAAACTTACTCCTAAAGCTGTTAGTGACGAAGTAAGAACTACTTTGGAAGAACTTAAAAAAAGAGGATATAAACTGGCTGTTGGATCATCAAGTAAAAATACTAAATTAATATTAGAAATGACTGATTTAACAAAGTATTTTGATGCAATTAGTGATGGAAATAATATAAGAAAAAGTAAACCGAATCCAGAAGTGTTTTTAAAAGCTGCAGAATATATTTCTTTATTTCCCAATGAATGTATTGTCGTTGAAGATGCAGTTTCTGGTATAGAAGCTGGAATAAGTGGTGGGTTTAAAACAATTGGTATTGGATGCGCGAGAGAATATTCTAAGACAAATTATCCAATTAAATCTTTTAAAGATATATTAGATTTGAAATTTTAATTATAATGTGACTCAATTTATAGTAAATTAACTTTCTAGAATAGATTTTTGGCATTATTGCCACTTTTCTATTCTATTTTTCTTATTTTATCAAAAATAATTCATTTAAATTACCTTTAAGTTATATAAAAAATATTATCTTTTAATAATTTAGTTTATCAAAAAGTTGGCGATATAATCAAAAAGTTGGCGATATAATCAAAAAGTTGGCG
>CAVJGK010000087.1:0-6088 GCA_963648895.1 Lachnospiraceae bacterium
CTCTTACTATTATTATTTCTTTGCCAAAATAATTTTCTTTTAAGTAAGAAACTAATTCACTTAAATCAATTTCTTTATTTTTGCTTAATAAAGCAATAGAACTATTTCTAGTGAAGAAATGATAAATGTTTTCTTCATCTTTAGCGTTAATAGTTTTAATAAATTCTTTTACGTATTCTTCTTTTTCCATTATTTTCTTACACCTTTTACTTCTTTTTGCATTTCTTCATCATTGATAATGCTATCAACTGAACAAACATATCTAGTGCCATGGTTTGTTAAAACAATCTTTTTAACATTGCTTGGACCAAATTGTTCACTCATTAATTTAATATATTCTTCACTTCTATCTTTAGGGCAGAAACAAGACATAGTGCCTGCAAATCCCCCGCCGTTTAATCTAGAAGCACCATCGCCATTTAAAAATTCTTGAGTTAGTAATAAAGCGCGAGGTAAATTTTCTTCTTCATTTTCAACATAGCAATTTTTTAATTGATAATAAGAAGATAATCCCGATTCATTAATGCATTGTAAGAATGTTTTTTCATCGCCTTCTTCACATGCTTTTAAAGCTTTTCTTACTCTATTATTTTCATCAAAATAGTGTTTTCCTCTTAAGAAAACATCTTCTGAATATTTTTCTTTTAGTTCTTTTTCTTTAGAAAAGTAATCTCTTCCTCCGACTTCTCTTAATACTTCTTTACCAAAATAAGAAGATAAAGCTGACATATCTTGTCTAATTTTTGCAAATAGTGGAGTTAATTTAGAATGGCTACCTAAAGTATTAACTAAAATTAAATCATAATTTTTAACTGGAGACATTAAACGTTTTATATATGGTTTATCTGGATTTTTAAAATCAATATAATTAATCGCGCCTAAAGCAATACCAGTTTGATCTAATAAGCCACATGGTTTACCAAAATAAACTGATTCTGCGTATTGAGAAATTTTGGCAAGTTCCACTCTTTTGATTAAATCTTGATTGTAATAATAAGAAATAATCTTGGCAATTAATACTTCAAATGCGGCGCTAGAAGAAATACCTGCACCTCTAAAAATAGTAGAAAGAGCATAAATATTAACTCCGCCGATTTGATAACCTAATTCCTTCATTCTAAAAAGAATGCCTTTAATTAAAGAAATAGAATTACCTTTTTCTTCTTCTTTAAAACTTAAATCATTAATATCAACCTTAATTGGAGGAAATTCATCCGATGCATAACAAACATAATTATTATCTGTTTTACTCGTTACTGCCATAATCGATAAATCAATTGAACTTACCATGACAAGGCCATTATTATGGTCGGTATGATTGCCAAGAATTTCAATTCTACCTGGTGAAGTAAAACAATCAGTTGGTATTTGATTATATTCTTTTTTATAATGTTCAATAATCAAATTAGCTTTCTTAAAAAAGTTTTTTGAACGAGCTTTCTTTTCTTCCATAATTATTCTCCTTCATCAATAGTATGAGCGATATAGTGTAAGTGGTCACCAACACGTTCGAGGTTAGAAATTAAATTAACAAAGATAGATATATTATCATATTGGCATAAACCTTTAGTTAATCTTTCAATGTGTTGATTTAATAAAGTAGATCTATATGCATCAATTTCATCTTCTAATTTATCAATCTTAGGCAATAAGTTTTTATTCTTATCGATATAACAAACATTAGTCGCATCAAATAATGCTTCAATTTTACTAAACATATCTCTAATTTGATCATCGACACCTTGAGAGAAATGTAAGTCTTTATCGACTTGTTTTTGAGTATATTTTAAAACATTATCACTAACTTCAGAGATTCTTAATACGTCAGAAATCGCGTGATGTAAAGAAGTTAAATCATGTGCGTCTGATTTTGAAAGTTCACTAACGGAAGATAATCTAGTTAATAAAGAAAGAATTTCATTAGAATATTCATTTTGTTCATCAATCTTTTTAGCTACTTCAGAAGAATGTTCTTTCGAATTATTTAAAAAATCATCTAATGCAACTTGTAAAGTATCCATCGATAATTTTGCAAAGTTCATTGTTTCTTTTCTTAGTTGCGATAAAGTTAAAGAAGGATTAGCTCTTAATAAACGTTTATCAGTACAAACTAGATGAGAAGTTTTTGGAGTTTCGTTTTTCTTATCTCTAATTAATAAGCACGCTAATTTTTCTAAATATTTAGTAAATGGCAAGAAAATAATACACGCCACTACATTGAAAAATGTATGAAACATGGAAACTTGTAAAGCTGGTGAGAAAGAAAACCAAGTACCAAATGTCGTTTCCATAAATGAATGACCAGATAAGTTCCAGATTAATAACATAATCATGAAAATAATCGCGCCACCGACATTGAATAATAAATGAATCATGGAAGCTCTTTTCGCATTGACACTAGTACCAATTGAAGAAATTAAAGCTGTAACACAAGATCCAATATTAGATCCTAATAGTACATAAATTACTCCATCTCCTCCTCCGCCTACGACTAAACCTGCCGTAACCATTGAAACTAAAACAGTTGTTAAAGCAGAAGAAGATTGCATTGCTGCGGTTAATAAAATACCAATTAATAATAATAAAAATGGATTAGAGACGGAATTAAAAACATTTTGAACATAATAATAAACATAATCATTTCCACCAAGATTAACACCTAATAATCCACTTCCTGAAATAACTTCTAATGAATCATTTAAAGAAACTTTACCAATGGAAAGTGACATAATTTCTAATCCTAAGAAAATAAGACCAAAACTTGCGATGGCATAACCAATATCTTTCCATTTTCTTGATTTAGCAATCATTTGCATAAACATGCCTATACATGTAACTGACATACATACTACACCAACTGATAAAGCTGATTGACCTAAAGTTGAAATCGCGGCAATTTGAGCGGTAATAGTTGTACCAATATTCGCACCAATAATGATGGATGTGGCTGCTGCAAGAGGTAAAATACCAGAGTTTGCCAAACCAACAACCATGACAGTTGTCGCCCCAGAAGATTGAATCATCGCGGTAGTAAGGCATCCAATCCCAACACCCATAAATTTATTTTTAGTTGTTTTATCAAATAATTTAGTTAAGAATTTACCACACATTTTTTCAATGGTTTCAGAAAAGATCTTCATTCCGATTAATAAAGCTCCTAAACCACCTAGAAACATTAAGATATATTTTGCTATTTCCATATCATTCCCCCAATACTATTAAGAATTTTTCCATGTGTTTGGATGGAATAATACAAGCACAGGATATATTTCTAATCGACCAATAATCATATTAAAGATTAATACTACTTTACTGAAGGCTGAAAAGCCACCAAAGTTACCACAAGGTCCTACAACATTTAAACCAGGACCTACGTTATTTAAACAAGTGGCCACAGCACTTAAATTTGTAGCGATATCATATCCATCAAAGGATATTAATACGCTGGAGATTAAAAAGATAATTAAGATTGTTCCAAAATAAGAAGTAACACCATCTTGAACGCTCTTATCAACTTTTTGTCCTTCAAAAGTGATTGTTGATACTGAATGAGGATGAATCATTTTTTTAATGTTTTGATTAATTGTTTTAATTAAAATTACAAATCTTGACACCTTAATTCCACCAGCTGTGGATCCAGCACATCCTCCAACAAATAATAACACAAATAAGACTGTTTGAGAAAATATTGGCCAATAGTTAAAATCAACAGTTGAAAATCCTGTTGTCGTAATAATGGATGTAACTTGGAAGAAGGCATTTTTTAAGTTAATTCCAAATCCAAGATTGATTGTTAAATTTTGTGATAAAGTTAAATCAGCAGTAATGACACCTGTTGCGATGGCAATAATAATTAAATACCATCTTAATTCTTCTGATTTAATGGCTTGTTTAATATGTCCGATTAAAGCGAAATAATATAAGTTAAAGTTAATACCAAAGATTAACATAAATACAGCGATAACAATTTGGCAATAAGTAGAATAGCCTCCAATACCAGCATTATTTAAACTAAATCCACCAGTACCAGCGGTAGCCAATGAATTGACGATACTTTCAAATAATGACATGCCTCCACATAATAAGAAAATTACTTCTATTAGGGTCAATGCAGCATAAATAATATATAAAATAGTCGCGGTTAATTTAATTTTAGAAACTAATTTACCAACTTGTGGTCCAGGAGATTCAGCGCGCAATAAATGAATGTTTTGAGCATTGCTTGGTAAGAAAGCCAAGACGAAAACTAATACTCCCATGCCCCCTAACCAATGAGTGAAAGAACGATAGAATATCGAAGAATGCGATAAAGCATCAACGTTGTTTAAAATAGTTGCCCCGGTTGTTGTAAATCCAGAAACTGTTTCAAAAAAAGCATCAATAAATAAAGGAATATCACCATTTATAATAAAAGGTAAACATCCAACTAATGAGATGATAAACCAAGATAAACCAACAATGACTAATCCTTCTTTTGCATAGAAATTAGTATTTTTAGGCTTTTTAAAAGAAAGTAAATATCCTATGCCAAAACTTCCCACTGCAGGAAGACCAAAAGCTAAAATATTTGTCAAACTTTCTTGATAGATTAAAGCAATAATTACTGGTACTAAAAGCATTATGCCAATAACTTTTAAAATATTACCAATAACGTTTAAAATCATGCGGTAGTTCATTATGCAATAATATCCTCCACATCTTTAATATTGGAATAAGTTGCGAAAATAATGACTGAATCATTAGGTTCAATGCAATCTTTACCACTTGGAATAATAACTTTATCTTCTCTAATAATACAAGCAAGTAAGACATTTGGTTTTAATTTTAAGTCTTTTAAAGGTATGCCAGTATAATCAGTTTCATGAGGAATATGGAATTCTAAAGCTTCAATTTGGTTATTGACTAAACGATATAAAGTTTTAAATTCAGTACTACGTCCTTCTTCCATACCACGGACATAACGAGTGATGATATCACAAGAAATTTTTCTAGGTGAAATAACACTTTCTAGTCCCATCGCTCCAATAATGTTATCATAGTTTTCATTGTTAACTTTAGTGATAATCTTATCAACTTTTTGTTGTTTACAATAAGTAGAAACAATAATGTTTGTTTCATCCATACCTGTTAAAGTAACAACTGAATCGACCTTTTGTAATCCTTCTTCAAGTAATACTTCATGATTAGTCGCATCAGAATTAATGATTGTTGCCTTAGGTAATAAAGTCGCTAATTCTTCACATTTTTCTTCATCTTTTTCAACAATTTTAACATCGATTCCTGCATTGATTAAATCATTGGCGAGGTAATAAGAAATTCTACTACCACCGATTAACATTGTTGTTTTTAATTTTTGTTTATAAATATGTAATTTTTTAAAGATATCTACAATTTCACTCGCTTCTGCCATAATGTAGATATTATCATTTTCTCTTAGAACAAAATCACCGCGAGGAATAATGACTTTATCGTCTCTATTAACCGCGCAGACAAGAAGTCTAATTGGATATCTTTCTTTGATTTCTTTTAATGATTTATTAATTAAATGAGAATTTTTATCTAATTTAATTTCTGCTAAATCAACTTTATTATTGGCGAAAGTTTCCATTTTAATGGCACTTGGGAATTGTAAGATTCTACTAATTTCACTCGCGGCATCTAATTCTGGATTAACAGTAAAAGAAATATTTAATTCTTGTGACATGATAGAAACTTGTGATGTATATTCAGGGTTTCTAACTCTTGCGATAGTTTGTCTAATACCAATTTTTTTTGCAACAACGCAGCATAAAATATTTAATTCATCATCAGATGTAGAAGCGATTAATAAATCTGCATTAGTTGCATTTGCTTCAATTAAAGAATTTAAAGAAGCACCATTACCCGTATATCCCATAACATCGAACTCATTAACAGTATCTTCTACAATCTCTGGATGTCGATCAATAATTGTTATATCGTGCTTATCTAATGCAAAGTTTTTAGTTAATAGCTTTCCTAATTTACCAATTCCAATAATGACAATTTTCATAAATAGCTCCTTAAAAACTAGAATTAATATACCATATTTATAAATGATATTCTATTT
>CAVJGK010000088.1:0-6085 GCA_963648895.1 Lachnospiraceae bacterium
ATTATAATCTTTATATTGATGCTTCAATGGATGTAAACAAAATAGTTGATTTGATTGTAAAAGAGGCAAAAAAAATAGATTTAGATTAGAAAAAAATAATTAAAAAAAGCTGAATAATAAATATGTATAAAAATCATGTTAATTGTCATTATTCTATTCAATAAAATAAATGAAGTGGGTGATAAAGTGGGTGATAGAGTGGGTGATAAAGTGGGTGATAAAAAATTAACTTTGTCACAAATTAAGGTACTTGCTTAGATTAGAAATAATGAAAATGTTACAAAACCTCAATTGATAATTATATGCAATTTGAGTAAGTCATCTATTGATAATTACTTATCATTTGATATAATAAAATTGATGAGAAATGATAGGTGATTATTATGGATAAACTTATTAAAAACATAAGACAAAGCGTGGGAATGAGCCAAGAGCAGTTTGCTAATGCTCTTGGAACAACGCCACTTTCAATCAATCGATGGGAAAATGGCAAAACACAACCAAATAAGATGGCACAATTGCAATTATTCGAGTTTTGTAAGAAGTACAATATCGACTTATTTGATTATATTGTAAAACAAGTTTATGTTGACACTAACGATAACAACTTGATTCTTTATCATGGATCAAAGAAAGGTATTGTTGGTAATATTGAACCAATAAGTCGTGAGTCTTGTGATTTTGGAAAAGGATTTTATCTTGGTAGTGCTCCATCACAACCATTAACATTAATATGTGATGAAGAAAAACCAATCTTGTACACGATGAAACTTGATATAACAGGATTAAAAGTTTTGAAAGTTGAAATGAACATTGAATGGGCAATGATAATTGCCTATTATCGTGGATATATGGATGAAGTAAAGGGAAGTGAAATTTATAATAAGTATAAAGCATTGACTGATGGATACGATGTGATAGTTGGATATATCGCGAATGATAGGATGTATAAAGTTATGAAGAACTTTTTTGAAAAAGAAATAACTGATGTAGCACTTATCCATAGCCTTTCTGCATTAGATCTGGGAATTCAGTATGTTTGTAAAAGTGAAAAAGCCTGCGAACAACTTGAAATTATAAACCAAAGAGAATTAACATCACTTGAATTAGCTATTCTCAAAGATAAGAGTATCATCAGAAGACAAGAAGGAATAAACCTTACTGAAGAGATGTTATTGAAATATCGTAGAGAAGGAAAATTCTTCGATGAAATAATAAGGG
Organism: Lachnospiraceae bacterium; assembly: GCA_963648895.1. Classification (GTDB taxonomy): domain Bacteria; phylum Bacillota_I; class Bacilli_A; order RFN20; family CAG-449; genus UBA3210. Next base: position 1,222 of record CAVJGK010000088.1, read on the forward strand.
GTGAATGATATGAACGACGCTTTAGAATCAGCACTTTCAGACATGCAAGGGCAACTATTTGAAATGTCTATTGAAAAAGGACTCGATAGTGAAAACTTTATCAAGGTCTTTATGTTATCTGATATAGCTAGAGACCTTGATTCTGATTTTAACCATATGCAATGGGCAGGCAAAGAATATATAATGGAACGTATTCTTGATGAATACAAAGACAAATTGAAAAAAAGCGGTGAGACATATGACAAAGAAACAATGTATTGGACTGGCTATGTCTATCGCAGATGGCATTATTATACAGGAGAAAGCAGCAAAGAAATTTATAAGCAAGCGAATGCAAAAACGATGCGTATAACTTATTTTCCTTATCACACTATGAGTGTGGAACTAGCGATAGAAAGACTAAAAGAGTCGTATCAAGAAAAACACAAAAATAAATGATAGAAAAATCATTTGATGTTAGAACTTAATCACAAATGTGTCCAACAAAATATCACAAATGTGCCTAACAAAGAATCACAAATGTGTCTAACAATACTTATAAAACAAAAATTATTTACTAATAAAGCAAGGTCTATGGCCTTGTCTTTTTATTTGAAGCTAAGTTTCCTAACTTTCTTTTCTCAAATAACTTAATACATAAATTAATTACTATTGATATTATAAATAAAGTAATAAATATTAATACCCATCCATATCCTAATGAATAAAGTGGTAAATTAGAAATTAAGAAGTTTGAAAGGAATGATAATTTTAAATTAACTTGTTCTAATGCATAAATAACGCTAATAAGGGCAACACCTGTAATAGTGACAGGATAAACAAGTTTATTGTTTTTCCAAAATCTATCGCTTAATCCTAAAAGAATTAATACAATAGATATTGGATATATTGCGTTTAAAATAGGAATAGAAATACTTAAAATCGTATTTAAACCTAAATTACATATAACAAAAGAAACTGAAGTAATAATTAATACCCATTTGGTATAACTGAGTTTATTAAATAATTTCGCAAAATATTGTGAAATAGAATTGATTAATCCTACACATGTTGTTAAACATGCAAGAGTGAAGATTGCTGCGATTAATATCGCACCATAAGATCCATATAGATTATAAACAATTAATCTTAAAGTTTGGGCGCCATTCTCACTATTAAATACTCCACTGGATTGTTGCCCCATATAACCTAGCATCATATAAATAAGGGCTAAAATAATTCCGGCGAATAATCCAGCTTTTAAAGAATAAGATAATTCTTTTCTCTTATCTGTTATTCCAAAACTATTTAATGTAGTCGCCACAACTAATCCAAAATTTAAAGCTGCAATGGCATCCATTGTATTATAGCCTTCACTAAATCCAGCTAAGAAGGCGTTATTTGAATATGTATCATTAGGTGAAGCAACAACCTTATTACCCATAAATAAGAAACTAACAAATAAGAATACTAGTAAAAATAATAAAGTAGGTGTTAAAAATTTACCAATTCTTTCTACTAACATAGAAGGCTTTAAACATAACCATAAAGCAACTAAGAAGAAGATAAATGAATAAAGTAACATTAACCAAGTATTGTAACTTGAATCTGATAAATAAGGAGCAATTGCCATTTCAAAAGGTAAAGAAGCTGCACGAGGAATTCCTAGTCCTGGTCCAATGGCTAGATAAATTAAAACGGCAAAGCCAATACCAAAATATTTATTAACTCTTTGGCCTAAAAGATCTAATCCGCCAAATTTAGAAACAACAATAACTCCTAATACTGGTAAAACTACGGCAGTAATAATAAACCCCATCATGGCAAGAGGGATATTACTTCCAGCAGATTGTCCTAAGAAAGTAGGGAAAATTAAATTGCCCGCGCCAAAGAACATTGAAAATAACATGAAAGTTATTAATATCATTTTTTTAGCATTTAGTTTCATTGTGCACCTCCAAATAAAAAACTCGTCTCAAATAAAACTTTGAGACGAGCAATAATCTTCTTACCCGCGGTACCACTCAAATTGTATAGAAAAACTATACCACTTCAGATTCTAACAAACCCTATGCACTTACGTAGCCTTCACGTTATCTCTTACTACTATTTTCAGAAATACAGCTTAGAAGTGATTTGATTATATTTTCATTTGTTAAGTTCCACCAAACCTTAACTCTCTATAAAACTTTAAATATAATCCGTCTTCGTCAACGCCTTTTTATTAGAGTAACATAAAAGACAGTATTATCAATCATTATTTTTAAAAATTTTAAAATAATTATTAATTCCAATTGGCACTTTATTGGCACTTAGTTTGCTATTATCTAGAAAACAAAGGAGGTATTTTTCTATGGAAGGTAATAAAAAATTAAACCGTGGAACAAAGTTTACATGGTTTGCGTGGCTAATATTTGTTTTGGGATTTATCTTATTATTTATTTTTCTGATGCTATTTCAGCCACTAGATGGAAGCAATTCAAAATATTCATGGAATGCTAGTTATTTGGCTGGGATTACTATGATTCCATGCTTCGTAGCACTTGCTCTTTTCCTACTATTTAGATTATTTACATGCGGATTTAAAAAAGCTAATAAAGTATATAGAGTTAATAAAATTTCCATGATATTATTACTTCTTTCTTTTTTAGCTATGTTAGGTTTAGTGATACCAATTGCTATACCAGACATGCTTAAATTTGAACAAGATGTTATTAATGGCACAAATTCGTGTAGTAATTGTACAGAAGGACATGGATTCTTAGCTTTATTTTCCGGTTATAATGATTATCTTGTCTATATTGTATTAGCGAGCCCAATTATTGTTTTAATATTATATGTATTAATGTATGTATTGATGGTTAAATCCGCTAGAGAAGTAAGAATGCAAATTAAACAAGCTAAAGAAGAAAAACATAATGCTAAGATAGCAAAAAAACAAGCGATTAAAGAAGAAAAGGCTCAATTAAAAGCGAAAAAAGACGAAGAACATAAAGCACTTGTTGAACAAAAAGCTTTAGAAAGAGAAAATCTTAGAATGCAAAAAGAACAAGAAAGAATTAAGAAGGAAGAAGAAGCCAAAATCTTAAAAGAACAACGTTTAAATGAACTTAATGCTTTAAAAGCAAAGAAGGAAGAAGAAAGAAGAATTAAACAAGAAGAAAAACTTGCTTTACAACTTCAAAAAGAACAAGAAAAAATTGAAAAATGTAAAAATGATACAATTGTCTTAGAATCTACTTGCTCTAACAATGAAGAAAATGAAATTGAAGAGTATCTAAAAAGAAAGACAGTATTAAAAAAATCTTATATTGGATATCTAGTAACAATAATACCAATGTTTATTTTGCTAATTATTTATATTCCTGGATATTTAGATCCTGATGATATATTCCAAGTTTTATTATTATTAATGACTATTATATGTGTAATTGTAAATCTTGTATTTATCATAAAAGGCTTAATTAATTCTAAAAAGATGACTTTGGTTTTAAGAATAATGAATTTTTCCTTATTAGGTGTGCAATTAATAGGATTAATAATAGGAATATTATCATCACTAGAATATGGTAGTAGATTTTTTAATCCACTTCCAATAATAATATTTTTCTGTTTATATTTAATCTTACTTATCGTGACTATTATATTACTTAAGAAATTTAAAAATAATGATAAGATTAAAAACTATATTTCATTTGGATCAATTGGATTATTGCTTATATTAGTAGGTGTATTATCATTATTAACTTCAAGTTCATTACTTTTGATTAATAGTGGTTTGGTTAGTAGTAAATATAATGACTTTGGTGAAAGAAACTTAACGGGTGAAATTGTTTTGTTTGTATTTACACTTATTGGTGTTGCTTTAATGGTTATATTTTCAAAAAGATTATCAGAAGGTTATTGCCAAAGTAAAACTTTAGAACCATTAAAGAAGAAACCATTTGCCTTAATGTCAAGTGAAGAACAAATTAAAGTTTTAAACAAAGAATATAAATTAGCTTTAAAAGATAATAATCAAGAAAAAGCGAACCAACTTAATACTCAAATTATGGAACTTTCTAAGGTTAACGCAAGTAAGGGAAAATCTGATTTTGATGGAAAGCTTCTCCAATTAATTGGTTATCGTATTGCTGGTAATATTATTACTGCGATTACATTTGGTATAGGCTATCCTTGGGCAAAATGTTTTGTTGAAAATTGGGAGACAAAACATAAAGTCATTGATGGAAAACGTTTATCATTTAATGGTAAAGGAATTCAACTATTTGTTAAATATATTATTTGGTTTATTTTAACTTGGATTACATTTGGTATCTATGGTTTATGGCTTGCAATAAAAATGAAAAAATGGAGCGTTTCTCATACTCATATTAAAGGATCTAAAAATGATTGCAATAACGATGACGAAGACGATGATGAAGAATCTGATTCTAAATTCGATGGTCGATTAATTCAACTTATTGGATATAATATCTTATTTATCCTTATTATTGTATTCACCATGGGTATTGGTTATCCTTGGGCAGTATGCTTAAAACAAAAATGGGAAGCTAAACATACTATTATTGATGGAAGAAGAATGTATTTTGATGGTAATGGAGCTCAATTGTTTGGTAAATATATCATTTGGTTACTTTTAACCTTTATTACATTTGGTATTTATGTTTTGTGGTTAAATATTAAAATGATTAAATGGGTTACTTATCATACTCATTTTGAAGGTGAAGCAGTAAATGTAGTAAGTGAAGAACCTATCAAAGAAGAGAATACAAGTATTGGTATTGATGAAGCTATTAAAGAAGATACATCAACTGTTAACGTTAATAAGATAGATACTTGGACATGCCCTAATTGTGGACTTGAAAACGATGGAAAATTCTGC
>CAVJGK010000089.1:0-6039 GCA_963648895.1 Lachnospiraceae bacterium
GTCTTAAATAATGAAATTATCTATAATAACTATTTTGGTATACTACATAAATCATATTCCTTAGTTAATGAAGGAATGTCAATCGCAGAAGTTAATAAAAATATCAATTACTATTTTGCTTTCTTAGTTAATTGCTTCTATCTTTTGTTAGATATTTGTTTATTTGATAAAGCATATGAAATCTTAAAGAAATTAGAATCTAATGATATATTACTTATTCCGTCTAATGTTGCGATTATGAAAAGCCTTAAAGTTAAAGTAAATTATAACTTAGGAAACTATCAAGAAAGTTTAAAAGAAGCAGAAAGTTTAAAAGAATTTAATCAAGAAACTAATATCTTAGAAGATTATTTAGTTAACGCTCATTTAATCGAAGCTTATTTAAATATTGATTTAGATAAAGCTAAGGATTATGTTTCTATACTACTTGAAGAAATTAATTCCAACGAAGAAATTAAAGATAAGATTGATATTAATGAAGCTTATGTTGCTTTAGCCCGTTATTATAACACCATAGGTGATAAAGATAATGCATTTAAATGGTATAAAGAAGTCTATTTAAGATATAAGAATCTTTTAGGTTGTAAATTGAACGCTTTAAATGAAGCATTAGATTTATTTAAACAAAAAGATAAAGATTTATATTTAAAAGCACTTGAAGATAAAGAAAGACATCTTGAAGAAATTAATAGAACTTTAATAGTTGTTGCCAACCAAGATAAGAAGATATATGATGCTTTCGCAGATTTCCGTTATAAGTTCTTATATCAAAAGATGGAACAATTAACTTCCTTTATCAAAGAATTAAATAACATGGAAAATACTAATAATATAAATGATTTAATTAGTTCTTCTTTAAAAGAAATCTTAAACGCAAACTTTGTTGAAGTTTGTATTGATGAAGAAGATTTTATTTATCGCGGAGTTGACTTATCATCTATTGATGGATATAAAATCTTTGAAAACGATGTTTTACCTTCCGAAATTAAAAAAGATTGTAATTCTTTAACATGTATTAAAGTACATGATAATAATTCTCATACTTATTTATATATCATCATCGGTTTACCTGCGATGGGATATCAAGAAAAGAAAGAAAACGATTATATGCTTTCTTTAATCAAAGAAGTTTTAACACCAGTTTTATTACAAATTGAACGTTATAATAAGGCTTTAGATAATTATTCTCATGATCAATTAACTTCTCTTTATAATCGTTATGGTTTAAGACATATTGTTCAAGAAAACTTTAAAAAATCCACTTCTTTATATTTATTAATGATCGATATTGATGATTTTAAGAAGATTAATGATGCTTATGGTCATGATGAAGGTGATTATGTTTTAAAGAAAGTCGCAGAAACTTTATGTTTCTGTCTAGGAAAAGAAAATGTCGCGCGTATCGGAGGCGAAGAATTTATTGGATTAGTTGATTCTTCTCTTGAATCACTTCCTCAAATTTTAGATTCTTTAATGTCCCATATTAGAAAAATTAAAGTTGAAAATCAACAAGTCACTATTTCTTTAGGAACAAGTTTAATGAATCAACCAAGTGATTTCAAAGAAGCTAAACTTGACGCAGATAAAAAATTATATATCGCTAAACAAAGTGGCAAAAACAAATACGTTATTTAAGTTTAAGAAGCCCATTGTGGCTTCTTTTTGTTATCAACAATTAAATTATCCCAAAAGAAAAAATCACCTATGCAGGTGATTTAATCTAGTTCTGTTTTACCAGTAGCTAAAGAGTAATAAACTCCTTTTTGCGCCAATAAATCATCGTGGTCACCACGTTCAATAATACATCCTTTTTCAAGAACCATAATTGCGTTAGAGTTTTTAACTGTGGATAATCTATGAGCGATAACAAAGACTGTTTTTCCTTCCATAAGTCGATCCATACCTTGTTCAACTAATGATTCAGTTCTTGTATCAATTCTACTTGTAGCTTCATCAAGAATTAAGATAGGTCTTTTTGAAACCGCCGCACGAGCGATAGATATAAGTTGTCTTTGTCCTTCAGATAAATTACTACCATCAGAATAAATCATTGTGTTATAACCTTCTGGTAAACGTCTAATAAATGAATGAGCATTGGCAAGTTTTGCCGCTTCTATGACTTCTTCTTCGGAAGCTTCTAAATTACCATAACGGATGTTATCATAAATTGTTCCAGTAAATAAGTGAGTATCTTGTAAAACAAAGCCTAAAGCTTTTCTTAAAGATGATTTTTTAATCATTTTAATATCAATACCATCAATTTCAATATGACCACCTTCTAGTTCATAAAAGCGGTTGATTAAGTTAGTAATAGTTGTTTTTCCAGCACCCGTACTACCAACAAAGGCAATCTTTTGGCCTGGGTGAGCATATAAGGATAAATTAGATAAAATTCTTTTTCCTGGTACGTAGGAAAAATCAACATTGAAGAATCTTACATCACCTTTTAAAGGGACGATTTGATCATTATTTTTCCAAGAATATGTATTATCTAAACTCTTAACTAATGTTACGTGTCCTTCATCAACTTCTTTTACTTCATCCAATACGGCAAATATTCTTTCTGCACCAGCTAAACCATTTAATAATAAGTTTGCTTGTTGAGTAAATTGGTTAATTGGTAAAGCCGCTTGACGAACAAATACTAAGAAAGAAGAAATTCCTCCAACTGTTAAAGTAACAATAGGTATAAAATCTAAGGCGATAAGTCCACCAAATATTGCAACAATCGCATAGTTAATATAAGATAAAGAAACTACCATTGGAACCATTGAGGTTGAATAACGAATAGCTTTGAAGTTTGATTCTCTTAAAGTAGCATTTTTATCATCAAATGATTTCATATTATCATTTTCATGATTGAATACTTTAACGACTTTTTGTCCTGATAAACTTTCTTCGACAAAGCCATTAAGGTTTCCTAATACCTTACTAGATTTAGAATAATAATCTTTGCTCTTCTTACTTGCATAAACAATGTAAGTAAACATAATGATATAAAATACAATACATACAAGGGCCAATAACCAGTTAATAACTAATATTAATACCATTAAACCAATGATTTGAATAAAGTTAGAAATAAGCATTGCAAAGGCATTGTTGATAGCTTCACTTAATGAATCAATATCATTAATATAGCATGACATTATTTCACCATGGGTTCTTTTATCAAAGTAAGAAAGTGGCAATTCTTCCATGTGTTTAAATAAGTCACTTCTTAATTCAGCGATAATTTTTTGAGCGAAACGAGCCATTATTCGTGAATATCCTAATGTAGATAAAGCGCCGATAATATAAATAGTTGCTTCAAAGATAATTGCAATATATAAATTAGCGAAATCAGGATCTTTGGTAAAATTATCAATGATAGGCATTAACATATAAGTACCCATCAAATTTGCGACCCCAGATATAGTAACTAATATCGCGACAATAAAGACAATAAATTTATGTTTACCCATATATGAAAGTAAACGAGTAGTTGTATCAAAGAGGTTATTTGGACCTTTTTTTCTTTTCTTATTAATCATGGTCTTGACCTCCTAATTGAACATCACATAATTCTTGATAAATCTTATTTGTTTTTCTTAATTCATCATGAGTACCAATGGCATTAATTCTACCTTCATCAAGAATAATAATTTGATCACAATCTTTAACCGAAGTTACTCTTTGGCCAATGATGATGTTAGTAGTTTGTTTTAAACTTCTAATACCTTTTAAGATTTTACGTTCTGTTTCCATATCGCAAGCAGATGTAGAATCATCAAATATCATGATTTTAGGTTTCTTTAATAACGCTCTTGCGATACATAATCTTTGGCATTGACCACCAGATACATTAACCCCACCTTGACCTAGATCGTAATCTAGTCCACCAGGTAAACGATAAATAAATTCATCGGAACAAGATATTTCTAATGCTTTATTTATTTCTTCTTCAGTAGCGTTTTTATCACCCCAAAGAAGATTTTCTTTGACACTTCCTGAGAATAAGACGTTATTTTGTAAAACAATTGAAATAGAATCTCTTAAAGAAACTAAATCATATTCTTTAACATCAATATCATTGATTTTTACACTTCCTTCACTTACATCATATAGTCGAAGGATAAGAGATACTAATGTGGATTTACCAGAACCCGTTCCACCCATAATACCAATGGATGAACCGACAGGAAAATGAAGAGATATATCTTCCAAAACATATTCTTCTGATGTTTCTTTATATTTGAAATATACGTGATCAAATTTAATATCACTACCTTCTACTTTTAAACCATTTGAAGATTGTTTAATACTTGGTTCTTCTTTTAATAATTGATTAATTCTACTTGCCGAAGCAAATGATCTATTCATCAATAAGAAGACGTTTGATATCATCATAATGGAGTTCATTACTTGTAATACATATGATAATAAAGCAGATAATGAACCTACTTCTAAGGTGTTATTATGAACTTTTATTGCACCGAAGGCTAATAATAAAGTTGTAACTAAATACATAGAAAATTGGAAAGCAGGAGTATTTAATACAGCGATTTTAAATGTTTTGATAGTTGTATCTTTAACATTGTTATTAGCTTTATTAAATTTCTCTACTTCATAATCTTCTCTTACATAAGCTTTAATAGTTCTAATGGAAACAACGTTTTCTCTTACTACTAAATTTAAATCATCAATATTTTTTTGAATAGTTCCATATTTAGGCGCAGTATAATGAATAATTAAAAATAAAATAATACCTAATAATGGTAAAGCTAGAATAAAAATCCAAGCAATAGAAGGGGCCAAAGCAAAGGATAATCCAACACCTAAACCTAACATAATAGGGGCTCTAAATAGAGGTCTAATACTACCAAGAATAGTATTTTGCATAATTTGGCAATCGTTTGTGACACGAGTAATTAAAGAAGTTGTTTCATAATTATCCAAGTTAGAGAATGAATAAGTTTGGATTTTATTATATAAATCTTTTCTTAAATTATATGTATAATTACTTACAACTTTTCCCATAAAGATGGAATATAAATGCCCAGTGATAAATGATATAACTGCACATCCAATAATCAATAATCCAGAGATTAAGATTTGTTCCATGTTTCCTTTATTAACACCTTCATTAATAATATCTTTCATCAAGAAAGGAATAATTAGTTCGAATGATGTTTCAACTATTATTAATAAAGTGGTAATGATAAAATTCTTTTTATCTTTCATTAAATATTTTAATATTTCCATTAAATCTTTCATGATAAATTCCTCACCGCCAAGATTATATATCTTGTATACAAGCAAAATAAAGCATTTTACTTTATTTTTAGAATTATAAATTTAATTTTATTTATTGTTCTTTTAAGCAATAAGTTTTTTTCCTAAGGAGAAGATATTAATTAAATACATTTTAAATAACAGTTTTTTTTGATGTCAACCAACATGTTCTTTAGATACCATTACTTAAGTTCATAGCAAAAAAGCCTAGTCAAGATGTTTTAACTAGGCCTTCATAAGCATAAATTTATATAATTAATTGTTGTTTGTTAAATAAATAAGACGTCCTTTTCTTAATTTTCCATTATCTTCAATATAATGCAATAAAAGTAATTCATTAACATCTTTTTTAACCGAACTTACAGATTCATTAATTTCCATAGCTAAACTTGGCACAGAGATGCCTTCAGGATGTGTTGCTAAGCATGAAAGAATCTTATTTTTTCTTTGAGAAACAGAATTACTAGATTCAACTGGTGTAAATAAAAGTGTCAATTTAGTAAAACGACCATCAGGTGTAACTTCTAAAATCGGATCAGGGTATTTATTTTTTTTCATTACCGATGCAATTGTTGGAATCCCCAAGCCCGAACGTTCCGCTAAATTTAAGATGCGGAAGAATGTCATAATTGAGGAATTTCTAACAATGGATACACCACCTTTTAATGCTTGATTTTTATCCACAAGCATGTCACCACAATTACGAAATATTATTCTATCAGGATATGATTGAATTAATACACCACCATCCATAAATAATGACAT
>CAVJGK010000090.1:0-5987 GCA_963648895.1 Lachnospiraceae bacterium
CTCTTACACCATCTTTAAAAGAACTTTTCAATTAGTCGAAATCAAGACAATGAATTTTTAAATTGTTATTTCTCAATCATTTTAAAAACAAAGTATATTTTTTTCATTTCATCACTTTCATACTCAAAATCAGAAAAAATATAATTCAATTCTTTATAGGTAATATAACATTCCATAGTTTTATTTTGTGTTTTTGTCACAACAAATGATGACCCTTTTACATTACTTTGAACATTTGGGAAATCATATTCATATTGTTCTTGTTGCATAAAGGTTCCATCCTCTAATATATATTCATCATTTTCATTCAAACACCTAAAACTTGCACCATCAATCGCAAACAAAATCTTATACTTTCTTGTAATTTCTTGATATGTAATAAAACCATACGAATCACTATTTTCATCAACTTTTATAAAAATATGAACATTCTCTTCTAAAGTTTCCCAATCACTTGGCCCATATTCATTTGGAAATTTAAAATTTGTTCTAATTCCAACACATGATACAGGAAAAATAATTACTAAAATAGATAATATAAAAACAATAATTTTTTTCATATAATGCACCATTAAAATATTATATAAGCATAATAAAATCCATATTAGATTTATCAATAGTAATATATATTATTAAGCATAAAATAATAATAGTATTAAAAATTGCGATAATCATGTTTATCTTTTTCTTCATTTCAATCCATCTCCCTTCAATGTTTGATAAAAGTATAAATAACTTTACCATTTATTAGATTTTTTAACAATACAAAAACCAGGAATAATCCTGGCTTAACTTATTTTTTAAATAACTTTTGAAATAAAGATTTTTTTTGATATTCTTCGATTTTATAATCTAAAATCTTGTATCCAGTTGGATCAATAACTTCTTTTAATTGATCTAAACTTATTTCTTCAGAAACAATTATTTTTGTTTCATTTTTAACATGTGAAGAAGTCACTTTTTCAATTTTAAAGTTTTTTCTAATAACATCATTAACATGACTTTCACACATACCACACATCATTCCATCAATCTTTAATGTAATGATTTTCATATTATTTTGCCTCGTAACCAGCATCAATAATTGATTTAACAATATCTTCTCTGTTTACTTCATCTTCATAATATACTGTTACATTATTTTTTTCTAAACTTGCTTCAACTGAAGAAACATTTTTAACTTTTAAGCATGCATCTTCTACATGTTTTTTACAATGTCCACACATCATACCTTTTACTTCAATAACTAATTCTTTCATTTGTTTTTCCTCCATTTTAACAATATTGACTTCTTGTTCTTTGTTATTTTCTAGTACTACATTTTCTACTTTTTTAGGTTTATAAAAATTGATTGTTAATGCATTTAAGCATACACTTACTGAAGATATACTCATCGCGATACTTCCAATCATTGGGTTAATCTTCCAACTTGGGTTAATGTAATAAAATGCTCCCGTTGCGATAATAACACAGATAAAGTTATAAAAGAATGCCCAGAATAAGCCTAATTTAATAGTATTAATAGTTCTTTTTGATAATGTAATGACATTTAATATGTCTAATAAATCATTTCTTAATAAGATAATATCGCTTGATTCAAGGGCTACATCACTTCCTGCCCCGATAGCGATACCTAAATCTGCACTTGTTAAAGCTAAAGCATCATTAACTCCATCTCCAACCATCGCGACTAAATGTTTATCATCACTCTTTAAAGAATTAATAACATCTAATTTATCTTGAGGTTTAACTTCGGCAATAATCTTTTTAACTCCAACTTCTTTACCAATAGCTTCTGCGACTAATTTATTATCACCAGTAAGCATGACTACATCAATGCCATAATCTTGTAATTGTTTAATCGCTTCAATTGAATTTCTTTTAACCTTATCCTTAATCGCGATAACACCAAGAATTTTGTTATCTTCAACAATTACTAAAGTAGTTTTACCTTCTGAAGATAATTTATTGATGTTATCTTCAATATCTTTAATATCAATGTTATTTTCTAATAAGTAATTAATATTACCAATATAATATTTCTTATTATCAATTACTCCTACAATACCTTGTCCATCAATAGAATTAAATCCATTTACTACCTTTTCATGAGGATTGTTTCCTTTAGTATAATCAATAATGGATTTGGCCAATGGATGTTCTGATTTATTTTCTAATGAATAAAGGATAGAATAAATATCTTCATTTTTATCTATTTCAATATAATCTGTAACACTTGGTTTACCTTCAGTAATAGTACCGGTTTTATCTAAGACAATCGTTTTAATTAAATGTGCTTTTTCTAATATTTCGGCATTTTTAATCAATAAACCATTTTCTGCCCCTTTACCAGTTCCTACCATAATCGCTAAAGGAGTGGCAAGACCTAGTGCGCAAGGACAAGCAATTACAACTACTGATATTGCAAAATTAAAACTTAATTCAAACCCTGATTTTAATAACATATTGACAATAAAAGTAATAACTGCAATAGATAAAATAACTGGAACAAACACACCTGAAACCTTATCCGCTAATTTAGAAATAGGAGCTTTTGAATTACTAGCTTCTTCTACTAATTTAATAATATTAGCGATAGATGTATCTTCACCAACTTTAGTAGCTTTTATTTTAATATATCCAACAGATATTAATGTTGAAGAATAAACTTCACTATTAACTGTTTTATAAACAGGTAAAGATTCACCTGTAATATTAGATTGATCAATCGAAGCATTACCTTCAATAATAATTCCATCTACAGGGATTGCTTCACCCTTTTTTACAATGATAATATCATTAACTTTAACTTTTTCTACTGGGATAACATTTTCTTTCCCGTCACTTAATACACGAGCTTTTTTAGGCGCTAAATCCATTAATTTAGTTAAAGCTTTTGTCGTTTTCTTTTTAGATAATCCTTCTAAATATTTACCTAAACTTACTAATGTTAATATCATACCTGCTGCTTCAAAATATAATGAATCATGATAAGTCATTACAATTTCATGATATTTTTCATAATTGGAAGCATCATGAAGCATACCGCTGGTGCCATAACTAATCATGAATAAAGCGACAATACCATATAATAAAGAAAAAGTAGTTCCTATTGCGATTAAAGAATCCATATTAGGATGGCCTTTAAATAATTTCTTATATCCTGAAATAAAATAATTTCGATAAATATAAACAATAGGTAATACTAAGATAAATTGAATTAAAGCAAAGCCCATTGGATTTTGATGATGATCAAAAATAGAAGGACTTGCCCATCCCCACATCATATTACCCATAGAAAAATACATTAAAATAAGTAATAAGACAATGGCGCTAATTAGTTTGACTAAAGTATAATCTTTTTCGTTATTAATAACTTTTTCATTAGGTAAAATAGCCTTATATCCAGCATCATCGACAGCTTTTTCTATGTCTTCATCATTTAATTTATTTTCATCATATTCAACTTCCATATTATTGGATAATAAATTAACGTTACATGAGATAATACCATCTAATGAATCAACTGCTTTTTGCACATGCGCTTGGCATGCAGCACATGTCATACCTATAACATCAAATTTCTTTTTCATATTATTGAAACCTCTTAAATAAATCCACTATCTCATCTACTACTTCATAATTGCCTTTTTCAATATTTTCAATTAAGCAAGAATGAACATGTTTATCTAATATCAAATTGGCAAGAGATTTAATTCCTTTACAAGATGCAGATAATTGAATAAGGATATCATCGCAATATCGATCTTCTTCTACCATCTTTTTAATACCATTTAATTGACCTGTTAATCTGTTTAATCTAGTAATTATTTCTTTCTTTTCTTCTTCACTTCTATTAGTGGTTTTAGTTTCTTTAGTGTCTTCACAACAACATTTCATATACCCCACCTCCGTATATACATAATATACCACCCAGGGGTATATGTCAAATGTTTATAATATATTTTTTGGAATCCGCCATAATCCGCCACGGGGAATTCAACCCCACAGATACTTTTGCAAGAAAAAAGCCCTGTTACCAAGGCTTATTGCAAAAGTTTTTAATACTTAGTTTTAATTATTTGTTCAATAATTTAGTATCATAGTATTTGAAATAATACATTAGACACATCGCTTTAATTTATATAAACGTTTTTTAACGTATTTTTATTGGTGGACCTAAATAAAGTTGAGCGAACTTTATTTTAAAACTTCCCAATATCCGGTTTTATTAGATCCATTTCTTTTAAGTAATCCCTTATCTTTTAATGATTTAATTATTCTATCAATTGTTCTGCTAGAAAGTCCTGTTTGCTTTACAACTTCATCCTTAACAGCGTTTTTATTTGTTTTAAAAGCATCTAATACTCTAAACTCTTCATCACTTATTTCGCCAGTTATTTCGCCAGTTATTTCGCCACCTTGATTTCTATCTTCCCTTGAAAATTCTATAGTAAAATCATTTTCATTATTTATGTAATTAATATTTACATTAGCATCATTGCATAACTGATAAACTTTTTTCAAACCATGACCACAAGTCTCAACATCTTTGCAAAGATATAATACATCTGCAATCGATTGATTACGTAAATATGATTTTAAATCTCTTTCAAAAAAATCATTTGGAGTATAATCATTTGCAAATGATCCTGGATTTATAATTGAAATCCTATTTGAATAAATGTCAATCTCATGTTGAACATTCCCATCATACCTTGCATGTGTAAAACTGTTAATGATTACTTCACGTAAAGCTATTAATGGAATTTCAGGAACCTCTTTCCTTTGTAATGATTCATCATTGATTAGCACTTTCCATCTAACATTTTTTAGCACAAAATCCATTGCTTCTTCAATAAGTTCAAATATATTACCTTTAATAGTTTTCATATCTAAAATTGTAACTCTTTGACTTGTTGCAAATACTACCAATTTTAAAACTATCGGTTTTGAATTTCCAAAAAGCATTACACCAGCATTAGTTAGATATCCATTTCTAAGTAGATTATGTTTTAACAATAATGTTTCTTTATCATATCCAATTCTAGGTAATCTTCCACAATCAATAGCACTTTCATAAAAATTCAATATTGAATTTTCATTTACATCATTAGCTGTATATTTTGTTAATTTATCACACCAATTCTCCTCATATTCCCTTGAAATCATAATTTTTCTAAGTTCATTAGGAGTTAATTCTCTATCCTCATCTGCAATTCTTATATAATATCTACCAAAAGCTGAATATGGTGTATCATTGCCATCAAATTCAACTCTAATTACGTCAATTCCATCAACGCACATAATTTCAATCTTAGGAAAAATTTGTGGTTTAATTGCCTCATATATTTTTCTAGAAATATCTCTTAAGGTTGAATCATTAATTTGAAATTTATATGGTTGACCATTATTTTTCATACCAAAATATAATTCACCATGTTGATGTTTATTTAACATACTGACAATAGAAACAATAGCCTCATTTAATTCCCCAGTAGTTTTCTTAAATTCTCTTTTTTCATCCTCAATCATATAAATGCTCCTATATAATAGATTATAGCACGTTTGGCGAAATAAATCTATGTTTGGCGAAATATTGGCGAATTAAAATAATCGAGAAACAAAAATACTTTGAGTAACCTTTAAAAAATATTGAGGTTTATTCACAGTATTTTATTTTACACGGGTGTAGAATTTTGACGTATACAATATATTAGCTTTTATCATATCGTTAGTAATTATGTTATTTTCTTCTAATGCCACTTTATTAACATTAATGAATTTGCCATTTATATTATTATAGGCAGTAATCCAATCTCTTAACGTTGATCTATTTAAGCCATACTCTTTTGCAAATTCGTCTACTGTTAATCCAGATATTTTATATTTCCTATGTAATTGTCAATAATTTTGTGTAGTTTTTTATCGATTGAAAATGTAGGTAATTGTTATAATGTATTACATACATGATAAACCCTTAAGGG
>CAVJGK010000091.1:0-5944 GCA_963648895.1 Lachnospiraceae bacterium
AGATAATATTTAATAATATTATGAACTTTGGTAAAATGATAAAAAAGAGGGCTATATTATGAACTTACTAATTAAAACTTATGATTTACTCAAAAACTTAAAAGATGGTAAATACACATTCTCAGCATTGATGAATAAAAAAATGAATGAATTAAACATTGATGAATTAGAAAAAGGTTATGTTAAAAATTCATTAAAATGTATCGTTAATCGTTACCACACATTAAGATTCCAAATATTAGAAGAATTTAAAACTAATGACGAAGTATTGTTAGATTATTTAGTTATTGGCTTAAGCTATTTATTATTTGTTAAAGGTTATTCTAAAAATGATTTAATGTCTCAACTTAAAGAAGTAAGTGATGAAAAACATTTTGATTTAGATATGGATGTCATCAATACTTTATATGACCATATTTTAGAAAAACCTTATGATAAATTAGTTGGTATATATGAAGATAATTTTATCAAGAAAACCGCTTTATTATATTCTTATCCTGAATGGATTGTTGGAATGGTTAAGAAACAATATGGCTCTAAGAATGCTTATAAATCATTCGCAGCGACAAGAAAAACTAAAAAAGATATTACAGTTTGCTTAAATCCAATGGAAGATGAACGTGAAATTGCCAAAGATCCATCTTTTATAAAATTAGATTATGCTTCAACTGCTTATAGTTATGAAGGAGTTGATCCATTAGTAAAGGTTGATTTATTTAGAAAGAAACAAATCTATGTTATGGATGGAAGTGAACAATTATTAGTTGATTTTTTCAATCCTGAACAAAGTGAAAATGTTTTAATTTTTGGTGAACAAAAAGCAATGCTTTCTTTAACATGTACTTATAGAATGAATGATTTTGGTGTTGTAAATTATTTTACTCCTGAATCATCAAGTTATTTTGATGCAAGAACAAAATTAAAATCATTTGGTGTTAAATCATTAAATGTTGAACAAGCAGATTATAATTTATTATGCACTCATTTAGAATATGAAACATGTGATAAAGTTTTATGCTCACCTAAGAGTTCAAGACTTGGTGAAGTAAGAAAATATCCTGAAATCTTATTACAATTAAAACAATCAGATTTAGATGATATTATCGCTTATCAAAAAGAAGCATTATTAGAAACATCTAAATTTGTTAAAAAAGGTGGAATTTTAGTTTATTCAGTTCCAACTTTAAACGCAAAAGAATCTATGCATTTAGTTCATAGTTTCTTACAAGAACATCAAGATTTTGTATTAATAGAAGAAAAAACTATATTCCCTTATGAATATAAGACATCTGGAATTTATTTTGCAAAATTAAAAAAGAATGAAATGGAAGAACAACATGATTAATTTATATGGCCTTACACTTTCTAAATTAGAAGATTTAATGTTAAAAGAGAATCAATCTAAATTTAGAGCAAAACAAATTTTTACTTGGATTTATGAAAAAGGCGCGACTGACTTTGATGACATGAGCGATATTTCTAAATCTTTTAGAGAAGTTTTAAAAGCAAATTATTGTTTAGAAAAACCTTCTATTTATATTAAACAAGTCGCAAGCGATGGAACTATTAAATTACTTTTAGAAATGAAAGATGGTTCTAAAGTTGAGACTGTTTTAATGCGTTATAATTATGGTAATGTAATCTGTGTTACATCTCAAGTTGGTTGTAATATGGGTTGTTCTTTCTGCGCATCTGGATTATTAAAAAAACAAAGAAATCTTGAAGCTCATGAAATTGTTGGTGAAGTTCTAGTCATGAACGATTTATTAAAAGAAGAAGGCTCTAAAGTAACTCATATCGTTGTTATGGGTACTGGTGAACCATTTGATAATTATGATAATGTTATTGATTTTGTTAGAATTGTTAACGACCAAAAAGCTTTAGCTATTGGCGCACGTCATATTACAGTCTCAACATGCGGAATTCCTGATAAAATTATTCAATACGGTAGAGAAGGATTACAAGTTAATTTAGCAATTTCCTTACATGCACCAAATAATGAATTAAGAAGCAAGATTATGAAGGTTAATAAAGCTTATCCTTTAGAAGTATTAATTCCTGCGGTAAAAGATTATATTGATCATGCTGGTAGAAGAGTTACTTATGAATATATCATGCTTAAGGATGTCAATGATTCTATTGAACATGCAAAACAATTAGTTGAATTAATTAAACCTACTTATGCATATGTTAATTTAATTCCTTATAATCCAGTTATTGAAAATGGATATGACCGTGCAGAATCTGATAAAGTTCATGCTTTCATGGATTATTGTATTAAGCATGGAGTCAATACGACAATTAGAAAAGAATTTGGCACTGATATTGATGCAGCTTGTGGTCAACTAAGAGCGAAAGAAGTTGGAAAATTAAAATAATGAGTTACTTTTTTAAGACAGACAAAGGTTTAGTGAGACCATTAAATGAAGACTCATCCTCCATATTTGAATTTAAAGATGGAGGAATTCTTTTGCTTGTCTTAGATGGTATGGGTGGACATTTAAAAGGTGATGTAGCTTCTTCCATGGGGCTTAATGCTATATTGGAAGAAATGCAATCATTCTCAGATTCATTTGCTCATAATAAAAAAAGAGCCCATTCAATCTTTGGTAAAAAGTATGCTTATCATAAAAGAAAGAAATTGATCATCAAAGCGATAAAAAAAGCTAATAAGAAAATTAATGTTCTTGGATCAAGTGATATTTCTTATTATGAGATGGGAACAACATGCATTGCTTGTTACATCTATGAAGATAAAGTATTTTTAGTCAATGTTGGTGATTCAAGATGTTATTCATATACGGATAATAGTTTAAATCAACTAAGCGTTGATCAAACATACGTTCAATTTTTATATCAAACAGGTAAAATCAAAAAAGAAGAGATGGCTACTCATCCAAAACGCCATGTCTTAATGAATGCACTTGGAACTTATCCAAGCGTATCCATGGATAAAAAGATTTTTAAAAAAGATATGAAGAAAATAATGTTATGTTCGGATGGACTATATAACATGGTTGATGAAGAAAAAATAAAAAAGGTATTATCTTTAGATAAGACTACCAAAGAAAAAGTTGAATTATTAATTGATTTGGCTAATGAACAAGGCGGTAAAGATAATATAGCAGTAGCTTTATGGGAGGAAGATTAAGATGAAAATTGGTGATACAATTGATGAAAGATATAAAATTACTTCTTTATTAGGTGAAGGCGGTATGGCGGTTGTTTATGGAGCCATGGATGTTATTTCTAAAAAAGAAGTCGCAGTTAAAATCATTAAAGAAGATACAATGAAAAATCCGGTTAATCTTACTCGTTTTGAAAGAGAAGCACGTGCAGCTGCTTCTTTAAACCATCAAAATATTGTTAGAGTTATTAATCTAGGTACAGCAGAAGGTCGTCCTTATATGGTTACAGAACTTGTAAAAGGACAAACATTAAGAGATGTATTAAATGCAAGAGGTAAATATAGCGTTTTAGAAGCATGTGATATTATGTATCAATTATGTTCTGCTGTTTTACACGCACATCAACATAATGTTATCCATCGTGATATTAAACCTCAAAATGTTTATATCACAACAGATTCTACCGTTAAATTAGGTGATTTTGGTATTGCCACTTTCCAAAATGCTTCGAGAGTTACTCGTTCAGAAGTTGTTGTAGGAAGCGTTCATTATCTTGCACCAGAAATTTCTCAAGGTAATCCTGCTTCTCCTCAATCAGATATTTATGCACTAGGAATTACTTTCTTTGAATTATTAACTGGTAAAGTTCCTTTTGATGATGAATCTCCAGTTACTGTTGCTTTAATGCATATTAAAGATAAGTTCCCAAGCGTTAGAAAATTAAATCCAAAAGTTCCTTCTTCAGTTGAAAAAATCATTTATAAAGCAACTGAAAAGAACCCATCAAATCGTTATAAATCAGTTTTTGATATGCGTAAAGATATCGATCGCATTTTAAGAGATCCAGATGCTTTAAAGAAAAAATCATTCTTTGAAAGATTATTCCATCGTTCTAAAAAGGATTAATTATGATAGAAGGAAAAATTATATCAACTATTGGGGGAGTTTATAAAATTAGTTTAAAAGATCATCAATTAATTGAAGTAACTCCTCGGGGAAAATTAAAACATTTAAAAAAGAAATTATTAATTGGCGATAATGTTTTGATTAATGAAAATGATAAGACATTGGAAGATGTTTTAGAACAAACTAATTCATTAATAAGACCAAGAATCGCTAATATCGATTTAGGAATTATTGTTACTTCTTTAATAACTCCTGATTTTTCATCATTTTTATTAAATAAGTTTTTAACTTTATTAAACGCTTCTAATATTAAACCTTTAGTTATATTAACTAAAGTTGATTTAGGTGATGAAAACAAAGTCAAAGATATTATTGATACATATGCAAAAATTGGTGTTGAAGTAATTCCTTTTTCAAAAAATACAAAATTAAATTTAGATTTAATTTCATCAAGAATTGAAAATAAAGTTGTTGCCTTTATGGGACAAACAGGTGTTGGTAAATCTAGTTTAATTAATACTTTAGACCCAGATTTTAATCGTGGTATTGGTGAATATTCTTTAGCTTTAGGTAGAGGAAAACATCAAACTAAAGAAGTTATTTTATTGCCATTCAATGATGGATTTATTGCCGATACTCCAGGATTTTCTTCTTTGGAATTACCACTTTTTAAAGAAGAACTTGCAGATCATTATATTGGTTTTTCATTAGTTAAAGATAAATGTAAATATAATAACTGTTTACATATATCAGAAAGAGAATGCCCAAAAAAAGAATTTTTGTTGCATGATGAAAAATTAAAAAGAATCTATGAAGATTATCTTTCCATGTCGGATGAATTAATTTTTAGAAAGGATCGTTATTAATATGAAAAAAATAGGACCTTCAATTTTAGGTGTAAGCGATGAAACTATCGTTGATGTTACAAATTCTTTAATGCGCGATGGCGCAGATTTTATTCATTACGATGTAATGGATGGAAAATTTGTTTCTAATGTTTCTTTTTCGGAAGAACATTTTAAATCCTTAAAAGCTAATATTGAAAAAAAGGATACTTTCTTTGATGTTCATTTAATGACTTATGATTTAAAAAAACATATTCAAGGATATGCGTCTTCTTGTGCCGATAGTATTACTTTCCATTATGAAGCGTGCAAGGAAGAAGAAATTTTACCTTTAATTTCTTTAATTCATTCTTATGGTATAAAAGCGGGTTTAGCTATTAATCCTGATACTGATGTTAAAGTATTAGATAAATATTTATCTTCTTTAGATTTAGTATTAGTAATGAGTGTTGTTCCTGGAAAAGGTGGCCAAGGATTTATTGAATCATCTGTTGATAAAATAGCTTATTTAAAAACTTACAAGATTAAGAATAAACTTAATTACTTAATTGAAGTTGATGGGGGAATTAACGATAAAACGATATCTAAAGCATATAATGCAGGTTGTGAATTATTTGTCGTTGGATCCTATATTATTAAATCTAATAATTATAAATTAGCGATGGAGAAATTAATTAATGACTAATTTATTTATCTTTTTAATTGGTTTTATTTTATTTATTGCTTCTTTGCTATTTGGTCTTTTTATGTATAAAAAAGATTATAATAAGAACTATAATTTTTTAAATCATTATCCATTTGAATTAAAGACTAATTTTAATATTTCTTTATTAAATACATTCCGTGTTTTTTTATGCGGATCAATGATTATTATCTTTATTAGTGAATTCCTTGTTTTTCATAATTCTCCAGATTATAGTTTTGCTTGTAAAACTTGTTCTTATTTAACCATTATTGAAGGATTATTGATAGTGAGTTTATTTTTTATCCCAATGTATTTTTATAAAGGTCATTTATTATTTTCTATTTCTGTATCGATATTAAATTTTATCGTATCTGTGATAT
>CAVJGK010000092.1:0-5897 GCA_963648895.1 Lachnospiraceae bacterium
CAATACAATACAGATATGATACACAATTATTAATTGAAGGTAAAAATTTAAGTGAAGATGCAATTTCTGAATATTTCGAAAAGAATTTTAAAGGTGATTGCTTACTCGCAGTTGGTGATGACGAATTAATTAAAATCCATTATCATACAAATGAACCTTGGAAGGTTTTAGAATATTGTAGAACTCTTGGTGAAATCTATGATATCGTTGTTGAAGATATGGATCGCCAATCACGTGGCTTAAAAGGTTAATAAAATATTATGAATTAGTTAGCGATTCGCTAACTAATTTATTTTTTGAGGAGATTTATGAATAACAAAATATTAAAAATTTTAATTTTACCTATAATTGGTATTTCTTTATTTGGATGTAATAATGATACTTCTAGTGCTTCTTCTTCTAATTCAGAAGGAAGTTCTACTGAATCCACTACATCATTTAATAATCCAGTAACTGTTACTTTTAAGAATTATGATTCAACTACTATTTATAGTGAAACTATTGAAAGTGGTTCTATTCCTACTTATAATTCAACTAACCCAACTAGAGCTAATGATGAGAATTTTTCTTATACTTTCGCAGGTTGGGATAAAGAATTTGCCAAAGTAACAAAAGATACAGTATATACTGCAGTATTTAATAAAACAGTCATCAATGATTCTTATTCAACTGATGGAGTTAGTTATACTTTATCAAGTGATGGAACTTATTATATCGCAAGTGAATTTGTTCCATACCATTCAGGAGTTATTAAATCAGTATCTGAAGTTGTTATTGCTAAAACTTATGAAGGTAAGTTAGTTAAAGAAATTGGAGCCAATTTCTTTGTTCCAACAGAAACTTATGCATTAGAAATTGCTTATATACCAGATAGTATTGAAACTATTAACGCTAATGCATTTGCTTATTTAGATGATTTTAAACAAATTGTTTTATCAAGCAATGTAAAAACTATTAAGAAAAATGCATTTAATAATTGTCCAAATTTATGTATTTATTCTTATGCGACACAAAAGCCTGAAACTTGGGAAGAAGGATATGCAGATAAAAATGTAAAAACATATTTTGCTTCACAATGGGAAATGGTAAACGCTGCACCAGTAATTAAATAATAACGGCACAAAAAAACTAGAAATCGATTGATTTCTAGTTTTTATTTTACTTATTTTCTTAAAGCTTTTGATTTTACTTCATCAATAACTTTCTTGATGAATTCATCTTTAGATACTGTAACTTGTTCAGTTGTACCAATGATTCTATAAGTTAAAGAATTATTTTCAACTTCTTTATCACCAATAACTACTGTATAAGGAGTTTTTAATAATGAAGAATTTCTTAATCTATAACCAAGTTTTTCATTAGAATCATCAAGTGTTACTCTTAATCCTAAAGCTTCTAATTCTTCTTTGACTTTGTTAGCATAGTCATTATGAACTGGTGCGACAGGAAGTAAATTTACTTGAACAGGCGCTAACCAAGTAGGGAATTGACCTGCAAAGTTTTCTGTGATAATACCAATGAATCTTTCAATAGAACCAAAGCATGCTCTATGAATCATAATTGGAGTTTTCTTATTACCATCTTTATCAATGTAAGTACAATCAAATCTACCAGGAAGTTGCATATCTAATTGAACAGTACCACATTGCCAAATTCTATTCATGGAATCTTTTAATTTGAAGTCAAGTTTTGGACCATAGAATGCTCCATCACCTGGATTGATCTTAAATGATTTACCTGTTGCTAAACAAGCTTTCTTTAAGTCTTCTTCTGCTTTATCCCAAACATCGATTGAACCGATGAAGTTATCTTCTGGACGTGTTGATAATTCAATAGAGTAATCAAGTCCGAATAATGAATACATATAATCATAAATCTTAATGATTCTTTGGATTTCATCACCGATTTGTTCTTCCATTAATAATGTGTGAGCGTCATCTTGGTGGAATGATCTAACTCTGAATAAACCATTTAAAGCACCAGATGCTTCGTTTCTATGAACATGGCCTAATTCTGCATATCTTAATGGTAATTCTTTATATGAGTGTAAAGAATTCTTATAAACTAAAATTGCACCTGGGCAGTTCATTGGTTTAATCGCGAAGTCTTGTTCATCAACTTTTAATGTGTACATGTCTTCTTGGTAGTGATCCCAGTGACCGGAAGTTTCCCAAAGAGTTCTAGATAACATAATTGGTGTTTCAATGACTAAATAGCCATTCTTTTTATGATATTCTAACCAGAAGTTTTCAAGTGTTCTTCTTAATGTATAACCATTTGGTAGCCAGAATGGTTCACCTGGACCAAATTCAGAAATCATGAATAAACCTAAATCTTTACCAATTTTCTTATGGTCTCTTTTTTTACGTTCTTCAAGATCTTGTAAGTGTTTATCTAATTCTTCTTTTGACCACCATGAAGTACCATAAATTCTTGTTAATTGTTTATTCTTAACATCGCCTCTCCAATAAGCACCTGCAAGAGATAATAGCTTGAAGTGTTTGATTTGAGATGTTTTTTCTAAGTGTGGTCCTGCACATAAATCGAAGAAATCACCTTGACGATAAATGCTAATATTACCTTCAATACCGTTGATTAATTCGATTTTGTAAGGATTATCTTTAAATAATTCTAAAGCTTCTTCTTTTGATACTTCTTCTCTTACAATTGGGTTACCAGCAGAAGCAAGTTTTGCCATTTCTTTTTCAATTTTTGGGAAATCTGCATCAGTAATTGGTGAAGAGAAATCAATATCATAATAGAATCCTTCATCGATACTTGGTCCAAAGCCGAATTTAGCATCTGGATATAATTTGTGAACAGCTTGTGCGAGTAAGTGTGATGTAGAATGGTTTAATACATCATAGCTTTCCTTATCGCCTTGCTTGATTAAGACGAATTCACCGTCTTCTTGAATTGGTCTATTTAAATCATAGACATTACCATTTAATGAATAAGCGATTGATGATTTAGCAAGTGAAAGTGAAATGCTTTTTGCAACATCTAAACCTGTTTGACCTTCACTAACTTCAATAACTTTTCCATCTAAACATGTTAGTTTCATAATTTTCCTCCTTGTAATAAAAAAAACATCCTCTAAATAAGGACGTTTTAACGCGGTACCACCTTAGTTTATATCTAATCTTAATTTTATAGATATACTCTTAATCATAAATCTTAACGCGATAAACGTCTATTTCTAGAAGGCTCCAAAGTAGTTCTTATAGGCTTGTGAGCATTTTCACCAAGTAGCTCTCTCTTTTTAGTTTTCTATAAGCATGTCTTTTTCATAACCTTCTAAATTATATGATTATCAATAAAATAATACAATAAATTTATGAAAAATAGTGAATAAAAAAACACCACCGAAGTGATGTTTTCATACTTATTTAATTTTTAATGCTACAGCAACTCCACCGAATAATCCTGCATCTTGATCCATTTTAGCAAGAACAATTTTAACAGGTTTTAAAGGGTAGTTTTTAACTATATCATTTGCTTTAGATTCAATATCTTTTAAGAAATAGACAGAGGAATTCATAACGCCACCTGATAAACAAAATTTATCAACATTGAATTCCATTTGTGTATTTGCGATGAATATTGCAATAATGCTTTCCCATACATATAAGATTTCTAAAGCTTTTTTATCGCAATTGGAAACTTTATCAAAGAAATCTTTACATCCTGCTACTTCTAAACCATAAGAGTGTGCAAGATTTTTAACTCCAGAACCTGAAGCTAATTTTTCAAATTCTTCATAACCATCTTTATAATGGATTACCATATGACCTATTTCAAAAGGTAAGTTAACCATGTTAGAATCGTGGATTAAACATCCTCCAATACCAGTAGAAATAGTGATGAAATAAGAATCTTTGACATCTTTAGTAGAACCAAATGTTGCTTCTGCTAAAGCAGTACAGTTTGCGTCGTTTCTAATATTGACTTTGAAACCATATTTAGTTTCTAAACGATCTTTTAAATCAAAGTCTTTAATTTTTAAATTTGGAAGTAAAGTAATATAGTCACCATCAACTAAACCACATGCGGACATACCAACTTTCTTGACCTTATATTCTTTATAAGGAAGAGAGTCAATCATCGAACAAATTTGTTCGTATAATTTTTCTTTATCTTCTTTAATAGTGCTTTGTCTAATGACTTCAACAATTTTTAAATCACTTGAGACAATGGCAATTCTTAAATTAGTTCCGCCTAGATCAATTGAAATGACATATTCCATACTTAGTCCTCCATTTCTTTGAATTCTCTTGTTGTGATAATCTTCATGAAGTTTGTCTTGTTAGAACCTGTTGGAGTACCACCAGTTAAGATGATATTGCTTCCTGCAGGAATACCAAGTTCTCTTGCTTTGAATAATGCAAATACTTCCATTTCTTCAATTAATTGAGGAATAAATGGAATGTATGTTGGATAAACACCCCACATTAAAGAAGAGTTTCTACAAATCTTCATATCGTTAGATACTGATAGAATTGGGCAGCAAGGTCTTGCTTTTGATAAACGAGAAATTGCTTCATCAGATTCTGCTAAAACAACAATTAATTTTGCATCAACTAAGATAGCTGTTGTTGCAACTGCGTTAGAAATAGCGTCGTTGTTGTTTTTGTTTGATGTTTCAAATGCTTCGTTAGCGAGTTGTGCATAAGGAAGATATTTTTCCATTTTTGCAGAAATTTTTGCTTGCATAGAAGCTGCTTCAACAGGGTATTCACCACTTGCTGATTCTGCAGATAACATAACTGCATCAGTACCAGATAAAACTGCGTTAGCAACGTCAGAGACTTCCGCTCTAGTTGGGTTTGGGTTAGATTTCATAGAATCTAACATTTGAGTAGCAGTGATTACTGGTTTACCAGCGATTCTACATTTTTCAATTAATAATTTTTGGACTACTGGGACATCTTCAGCTGGAATTTCAACACCTAAGTCACCACGAGCGACCATGATTGCATCAGTAACTTTTAAGATATCATCAATGTTTTCAACAGCTAAAGGATTTTCGATTTTTGAAATGATCTTAATATCAGAACGA
Organism: Lachnospiraceae bacterium; assembly: GCA_963648895.1. GTDB lineage: Bacteria > Bacillota_I > Bacilli_A > RFN20 > CAG-449 > UBA3210. The sequence continues at coordinate 5,060 of CAVJGK010000092.1, forward strand.
CCGTTTTCAACTAAGATTTTTCTAATATCTAATACGTCGTTTGCGTCTCTAACGAATGATGCTGCAATGAATGCAACTTCTTCTTGTTTTGTACCCCAAACAATATCGTTATAATCTTTTTCAGAAATATAAGGCATTTGGATTTTTGTTTCTGGGCAGTTAACACCACGTCTATCTTTAACTTCGTGGTGATTTAATGCTTTACAAACTAATTCTTTTTTAGTTTCATCTTTTTCTAATACTAAGAATGTGATGTTACCATCATCTAATTTGATGTGTTGACCAACTTCGCAATCATCGAATAAACCTGGATAAGTGACTGAGAAGTGAGTTGAATCACCAAGTACTTCTTCCATGCATATTCTAACGATGGAATTGTTTTCAAATTTAGCTTTGCCACCTTTAAATAAATGAGTACGGATTTCAGGACCCTTTGTATCTAAGATAACTGGCATGATAATTTTGTCGTTTTCCCATAATTTTTTTGCGATTTCGACTTTTTTACCATGTTCTTCATAAGAACCATGTGAGAAATTCATTCTCATTGCGTTCATACCTGCGTGATATAATTCTAAACATTTTTCATAAGTATCACTTGCAGGACCGATTGTACAGACAACTTTTGTTTTTTTAGTAATATTCATATAAACCTCTTAATTAAATATATATTTTTAAACAAAATACTTTAACATTCTATTATATTTTCTATTAATAGAAAAGAATAAAATAATCTTTTTTCATTTTTGACTTATTTAAGGGCTTACATTCATCTTCTTTCATATGGATATTTTAAAATAATTCTTTCATTTGAGCCTATAAAACCTGACTTTAGGCGTTA
>CAVJGK010000093.1:0-5875 GCA_963648895.1 Lachnospiraceae bacterium
TTGGCCACAGTCGGCGATACGGTGCTTAAATCCGTCATTGCGGATAAATTGTTTAGAGTTGACAACATTCGCACCAAAGGCGGAATTACGGCCGCTAAAAGCGATTTGGAAAACAACGCAACAATGCATAGGCTGATGTTGCAAGAAGGCTTTATTAATTATTCATATAACGAGCTTCATTTCTATAAAGATCCGAATATCCCTGATCATGAGAAAGTAGTATGCAAGGAACACGATCCTTATGTGGAAGCTATAGTAGGTGCTGTTTTTTACGATTCAAACTATGACACAACCAAACGATGGATACTGAAATGGTTGTTGCCTTTGCTTGCAAAGTATAGATAAGGATGGTGATTGAATGGCAAGAAAACGAAAGTTAAAATGACTATAAATCTTCATAATTATTAGGACGGAAAATTTGAAATGCTTTTTAAAAATGTCGATGTAAATGTCGGTGTAAATCTTAATGCTATGGAAAGAAAATTATAGAATTAATTCTAAGTGATCCTACTTTAACAGCAGAAAAAATAATCAATTGAAATTAATAAAACAAAAAGAACAGCTGAAAGATATTTGAAATCATTACAAGAAAAAGGATATATCGAAAAAATGGCTCAAATAAAAATGGTTATTGGAAAGTTTTAAAATAGCAATAATTGTTGAATAAATATGTAATTGTTTGAATTTACGATCTTGAAAATTATGCAATTATTGTTGGTGTATAAAGGAAAATAATGCAGTAGTTTACTTAGAAAAAGAAGTAATATTAAAACTTTAAAATAATTATCTGATTCTAAGGTTAAAGAAACATTAGTAATTTATATTTTTTCAAAACACCGAAAATAAACCTTTCAAAACACCGAAAATAAACCTTTCAAAACACAGAAAATAAATCTTTCAAAACACCGAAAATGATTGTTTTTTTCTTTAGATATAGTTTAAAATGACATTAAAGGAAGGTTGATACTATGGCTTATATTAAAAGATTAATTGAACCGGTTTTGGAAAGAAAATTAAACTCCAGTGGATGTGTGTTAGTAAGTGGACCAAAGTTTTGTGGTAAAACTACTATGTGTGAGCAGTATGCTAAATCTATAACATCATTAAAAACCTCAAATCAAATCGAGTTAGCGCAAGCTGATCCTTATTCGGTATTAATTGGTGAAAAGCCACATTTAATTGACGAATGGCAAAAAGCTAGTGAGGTTTGGAATTTAATAAAAGATGACTTAGATAAAAACTATGAATTTGGTAAATATATATTAACTGGAAGTACTACACCTGTAGATCCAAATAAGATTCAACATTCTGGTGCTGGTAGAATATCACAGCTTATATTAAGACCATTCACTTTATTTGAATCTGGTGATTCTAGTGGAGAAATATCGCTATCCGATTTATTTAATAACAAAGAATTCAAGACTATACCTTATAATTACTCAAACAATTTAGCTAGAATAGCGTATTTGATTTGCAGAGGCGGATGGCCTGTTGCGTGTCAAGCAAAAGAAGAATATTCAATAGACGTAACTAATAACTATTATGAAGGCTTATTTAAAATTGAAAATGAAAGCGATGACTTTGCATTATTATTAAAGAATAAAAACATAGATTTACTTATAGCTATACTTAAGTCTTATGCTAGAAACATATCATCTGAGTCAAAGAAAATTTCTATGATTAATGAAATAATTGAATCAGGTATTCGATTAAAACTAGATGAAGATACATTTGATACCTATGTTTCAGCATTAAAAGATTTATTCATTATATTTGATATGCCAGCATGGAATTTAAATCTAAGATCTTCAGTAGCGGTAAGACAAGCTCCGATTCATCATTTTGTGGATACTTCAATTGCGACAAGCGCTCTTGGAATCACGCCAAATGATTTGTTGAATGACTTAAATTCATTTGGATTATTCTTTGAGGATTTAGCCGTTAGAGATCTATTTGTATATGCACAATCCATTGGTGGACAATTAAAACATTATCGTGATAGCTCAGGTCAAGAGATAGATGCGATTATTGAGTGTAAGAATGGTGAATATTGTGCCATTGAAATCAAAATATATAGTGAAAGAAATATCAAGGAAGGTATTAGTTCTTTAAATAGGTTTTTAAATAAAATGGTTAAAAGTAACAATAAACTCCCTAAATTCAGTATGATACTAACCAGCCATGGTAATTGTTATAAGACAGAAGATGACATTTATATCGTTCCAATCACTGTGCTTAAAAATTAAAAGTTTAAAATAAAACGGGATATTGGAAGGCTTTGAAATAATCTCCGCTTTCACTTTATTTAGGCCAGCCAAAAGATTGTACAGCTTGATATGAAAATATCAGGCTTTTCTTTGCAAATGTGAACATTTATCCTTTCCGCCAACATACTTTAGAGCCTTGTAGAAGTGTCAAACGCCATTTCTATGAGACTATTTTTCTTTTTAGATATTGCTACAGAACTATTGACGCTGCTTTTAATTTTTAAGAAAAAACTATCACTTAATGTTATATTGTGATTTATCTTATTAAAAACAACAGTTCAGAAATCTAAAAAATACATTTCAATACAAAATCTTTCTTAAGAAGAATTGACTTTCCAAAATGGAAACCATATAATAATGGTGACATATGGTTATACATGGAATGAGGAGGAAGCTAATATGTCAAAAAATATAGGAGTGTTAATTAAGGAAGAATTAGAAAGGAGGGAAATAAGTCAAAAAGAATTGTGTGATATGGTCGGCATAAGTGAATCTGCAATGTCAAAATACTTAAATAGCGATAAGCCTTTAAGGACGGATATTGTATCAAAAATTGCAAGAGCTTTAGATATGAATGTTTATCAATTATTAGGTATTAGTGAAAAAGAAGGCACAACATTTGATATTTGTAAAACTGCTTTATTAGCAAGAAGTGGCACTTCATTATCAAATGAAGAAAAACAAGAACTAATCAATTTAATTTTTGGCCATAAATAAAATGAATAAAGAAGATATACTGGATGTCATTTGTGATATTTATGAACAAGAACATATTAGTGAATTTGGATTTAATTTAAACAAATTATGTAATAGTTTAGAAATTAATCTAATACCTTATTCATCTTTCGAAGGTGATATGAAAAAATTTGTAGCATATGAAGAAGATGGGTTCAGTTATTTAAACCCAAATAATAATAAACCAGAGATTTGCTACAACGATAAAATATCTCCAAGAGGAAGAATTAAATTTACGATACCACATGAATTAGGACATATTTGTTTAGGACATAAATATTACCTGAACAAAGAAACCTTAACAGAAAAAAGAGAAGCGGATATGTTCGCAAACGAATTGTATTGCCCACAAGCATTTATGATTCATTATAGGTTGTTGACCATATCGGATTTAATATCAAATTTTGGAATCACTTTTGGATATGCACAAATTTTATTGGAAAAATTAGAAAAAAGAAGAGATCAAAAATTGTCTATTAATGAAAAAAGATTAATAGAAATATTTGAAAAAAACAAATTATTAAAAAAATAAAAACGCCCATTAAAAATGAGCGTTCATCACGATATGTTATAATCGCGATCTAGACAATTATGGTTTTAACATAAACGTGATGATTTTGTCAAATACAATAAAGGGAAGAACCTTTAGAAAGGAGACGAAATCGTTATGACAAAATCACAATTTGAATTTCTTCTTTATGGTGGTTTATGGTAAGGAAGAAAAATCTAAAAAAATTAATAAACCTTAATTTTACTGATTTGACAAATCAGACATATTTAGTTGGTAAATATGATTTGCCATACGTTACATGTTCCGATATTGTAAATCCAGATTATCTTGCTTTATATTCAGAGACTAATAATTATTTTAAAACTGAAAATACCTGTATTTGTTTTTATCTATATGATAATAAATTTGATGGTATAAGAGGTATTTATAACGCTATTTATCATGGTGATGAAAAATTATTAGCTAAGTATAAAGAAAGATTTAAAGGTGTAAAGTATGCAATTGCACCTGATTATTCACAATGTGGAGATATTCCGACATTTGAAAACGTTTATCGTATAGCGAAATCTAGGATAGTATCAAACTGGTTATTGTTAGAATGTAATATTCTTGTTATACCAAATGTAACTTACGCTAATGAAAATTACTTTGATGTTATGTTAGATGGTATGGAAAATACTGAAGTTGTTGCATTTAGTATAAAGGGATTATTAAGAGAGACATCTGAAAAAGAACTTTTATTAAAAGCAATTCACTACACGATAGATAATCTAAAAACATTGAAGAAAATTATTGTATATAGTGTTTCTACAAGTGATGAAAAAGTAATGTCTCTATTTGAATATGCATTATCTAAAGAAATTAAAATTATTATTCCAAATAATATTTTAAAAGAGAGAAACATTATCAATAAAAAGGTGGTGATATCAAATGGGTAAGACAAGTAGAAGTGGACTAGGCGTTGGAACAGGAAGTTCACCACAGGGAAGTTTATCTCAGGGCAGCGTTGATTCTAAAGTAAAAGAATTAACTAAAAAATGTATGATAGACCAACTTACTAAAGCAGGAGTAAAATTTAATCCAGACGATGTATTATTTGTAACTAAAGATAAGACTGGTCAACTCGTTTGGTTAGAAAAAGGAAATAAAGCTGCAGGATTAGAGCATATTCTGTATGGTGACGGAAGAAGTAGAGGCCATGCTTCCGATTTCAAAAAAGCCTTTGGATTAGATTCCAACCAAGTAGCCGGTTATTTACAAAAAGTAATTACATATGGAAGCATAGTTAGTAACACCGTTAAACCTGTTGGGAATCGAATGGGATTTGAAAGGATATATAGCTATCAAGGAAATTACTACATAGTTACAGGTATTGGATCGAATGGATTTATCGTTTCTGCTTATCCACATAAAAAAGGAGGAAAATAACATGTTTATAGTTAAGTTAATGAATGAATTTGTTCATGGTGTATTGTGGGTATGCGATGAAGATGGCATTTCAACTAATTATGATTTAATTGATAAGGATGAAGAATTAACAAAACTTAATGAAGAAACTAGTAACTTGTTTGATTCTTATTATGAGTTTGATTCTCATGATCAAGCATGTTGGTTTAATGAAGAATTAGAAAGAAAAACAAAAGATGAAATGTTGGAATTAATTCGAAAAATTAAAATTAGATTATCTGAAATTAATGATGGATCATTTAAAGTCGAAGATTATGAAACTGAAAGACTAGAAAAATTATAAATTTTATGAATGAATTAGATTGCGTAAAATTAATAAAAGAATTTAAAGGGTTACCAATTGGAACAAAAGGAACCATTGTTCTAAAATATACTGAAAATGATTTTGAAGTAGAATTCTTTGATTCAAATGGTGATACAATCGGAGTTTTTACAATTTTAGGCGACTATATTGAACCAAGAGAATGATTATATTCAAGGTAACTATAAATATTCAAAGAACAAAGAAAATCAAAAACTACTAACTACAAAATTGATTAATCTATAATGTAATGAGTTTTATAAAAACAGCCTAACTTACTTTCTAGGGTCTGAATGAGACATTAGTTGATGGATTTGTACATAATGATTGAAATATTGCCTAATCATTAGTTAGTTTCTATTCTAATCGACTAGAAATTTTATCGCACGGCGTATTGCCATATGGTCAAACTAAAGAACAATTATTTAATGGAGTCAGTGTTCCAAGAAATAGGGGCTTGATGAGAATTTTTCAAGATTTAGAAATAACCGAACAAACTGGTCACAGCACATTAAAGGTTATAGATTCTTATGGCGTTCAAGCCTATGGCATTAACGAAAATTACATAAATGTCATCATACCTTTTAATGAAGA
>CAVJGK010000094.1:0-5827 GCA_963648895.1 Lachnospiraceae bacterium
ATAATATATTGATTAGTTATTTAATGCAAAATACGGACAAAACGCAGTATAAAAAAACAAAGTGAATCTTAAGTCTCTTGTCCTTATTTAACCTTAAGAGTTCACTTTGTAATTAGATTTTTATTGTGTTTATTTTTTGATTTGTTTATTAAGATTATTTTGTAATTTATTAACTAATATAAAGGTAATTAACCAAATTAGTAAGAAACTACCAATGACAATTAAAGAGAATATTAATATTACCATTGGTTGGAATTCAATCCATGAATTGACTAAATAAGTGAAAAGATAAATTAGATATATTGTCAATAAATGAATAACTAATTCTTTAAATGTTGACCATTCTTCAATACTAGGGAAAATACTGGCTCCAGCTTGAACAAACGCTAGTAAATAAGAAGTGATAATGGCAATAAAGATTTGATAACCTTTTAAAGATAATGCAACTCCACAAAAATCAATAATCATGTAAACAAGTCCTGCGATCATTGGGCCTAAAGCACCAAATACTAAGCCTCTTTTAATAAATTCTTTGATATATTTTTTCATTTTAATCCGATCCTTTCTTTTAATAATTTAATCCTTCTTCTTGATACGAAGTCTTTTGTTCCATCTTTTAATAAGACAATCAAATTGCCATTCCATGATGCATCAAATCTTTCAATATAATTGACATTTATTAATGCATAACGATTGATCTGTACAAAACATGTGTTTAATTTTTTTTCTAGTTCTTGTATAGATCCTTCTATCTTATATTTCTTATTACCAACTTTTGCGATTGTTTTATTATCTTCGATGAAAATATAAGATATAGAAGATATTTCAATGTTGATTATGTCTTTATCTAAATATCCATAAATATTTTTTAATGGAATAAATAAATATTGGCGACATAATTGTTCTATTTGATTGACAATTTGATTTCTTTCTTTAGCATAGACAACAACTTTTTCTTCACTAGATTTTTCAAATTGAAATTTCATTTTACTTTTGCTCCTTTCTTGATTTTGTTATATCATCTTTATTTCATATAATCATAAATTAAGGTCGAATGGTACTTTTATAGAGTTAAATGGTATTTATTTATAAGAATGATTATTAAATTGATATGAGTTTAAACTTAGTGGTATTTATTTTTTATTTAAAAGTATTATTTTAATGGTATAATTTATTTCATAAGAGGACAAATATATGAGATTTTTAAATTCATTAAAAAAAATAAAAGACATATTATTATATGGAAGTCTATCTAAAGAAGATTTTGAACTTGTTAGAGATGATGTCAAAAAATCCAATAAAAATAATCTATTATTCTTTTCTATTATATTTAGTATTTATATGGGCATTTTATTAGGAGTATCTAATTTTAGTTCCTTAGCGAAAGCAAATATTTGGATATATCTTGGTGAATTAACCATATGTATCCTTTGTTATATTTTTACAAAATGGATTATTAAAGAAAATTATTATTTAACCATGATATTTGTTTATATCTTTATCTTAGGCTTATTATTTCTATCTGCTTTAAGTGGTACTTTAATGAGCCCTGATAATAAAACTGTTATATATCCTGTTTATTTATTGTTATTACCTGTTTTATTTATGGATCGACCTATTAAATTAGATATTGGGATATTTTTATCAGTTGTCTTTTTTTCTATATTTGGCTATTTTGTTAAATCTTATGACATATATGTTCAAGATTTATTAAATGTTATTATGTTATGTTTAGCCTCTATTGTTATTAACGCTTATTTAATAAGTGTTAAATATCGTTCATTGGTTAGTGAAAAGAAAATCGCGATTGTTAGTGATTTAGATTTATTAACGGGATTAAAGAATCGTAATTGCTATGAAAGAAAGATTCAAGAATATCAAAATGATGAGCATGAAAATTGCCAATTGATATTCTTTGATGTTAATGGACTTCATGAATTAAATAATAATTTAGGTCATGAAGAAGGCGATAAGATGTTAAAATTTATCGCAAAAACTATTAAAGAAATCTTTGGAGAAAAAGATACTTATCGTATTGGTGGCGATGAATTCATCGCTCTTACGATTAATAACTTTGATATGAACTTAGATGAAAAGATTGAACTATTTAAACATACTGTTGAAGAAGAAAATTATCATGTATCAGTTGGTTTTCAATCAAGCTTTGAACATTGTTACGATATGACAGCTTTATCCAAACTTGCAGAAACAAAAATGTATGAAGATAAAGAAAATTATTACAAAAATAACAAAATTTCAAGACTTTCTAATACAACGTTAAGAAGATAATTTATATCAAAACTGAAGGTGAGTGATATTAATATCACTCATTTTTCTTTGCCAAAATTTGTCTTTTTTACACTTGTAAATTTTTTATAAAAAACTTTAGCAAATTACTTGACAGAGTGCTAAAAGGGTGTTAAATAATAATTAGCAATCTCAATAAGAGACTGCCAAACAAGGAGGATTATTTATGATAAAACCACTAAACAATAATGTAGTGTTAAAAAAAGAAAAAATAGAACAAAAAACAGAATCGGGAATTATTCTTTCCCAAAATAAGGAGGAAACTGAATACGCATTTGTTGTCGCAATTGGAAAAGGTAAGACCAATGCAAAAGGTGAACTTCAACCAATTGAACTAAAAGTTGGTGACAAGGTAATTTATAAGAGTTATTCACCAACTAAAGTAAAAGTAGACGACGAAGAATATTTAATTATTTCTGCTGATGATATTCTTGCAACAATAGATTAATAGGAGGAAACAAATATGGCAAAAGAAATTAAATTTGGTAAAAATGCACAAGATAAAATGTTAGAAGGTATTGATGAACTTTCCAATACCGTTAAAGTTACTTTAGGACCTAAAGGAAGAAACGTAGTTTTAGATAAAGGCTATGGTTCACCATTAATCACTAATGATGGAGTTTCTATCGCAAAAGAAATATCCTTCGCAGATCCATTTAAAAACATGGGAGCAAAACTCATTTATGAAGTTGCGAATAATACAAACGATGTGGCTGGTGATGGAACAACTACTGCCACAGTTTTAGCCCAAGACATGATTCATAATGGCTTAAAAGAAGTTGAAAAAGGGGCAAACCCAGTATTGATGAGAGAAGGTATTGATATTGCCAGTAAGAAGGTATCAGAAGAATTATTAAATATGTCTCAAGAAATTGATACTGTCAGTGATATTGCTTCAGTCGCAACTATTTCTTCAGGTTCAAAAGAAATTGGCGATACAATCGCTCATGCAATGGAAACAGTTGGTAAAAATGGTGTTATCAATGTCGATGAATCAAAAGGATTTGAAACTTCATTAGAAGTTACTCAAGGCTTAAAATACAATAAAGGATATATTTCTCCTTACATGTTAAGCGATAGTAATTCTAAATCTATTACACTAGAAAATCCTTTAATCTTAGTTACAAATAATAAGATTAATTCAATCCAAGATATTCTTCCATTACTTGAAGAAATTGTTAAAGCTCATCGCCCATTATTCATTATCGCTGATGACATTGATCAAGAAACAATTTCTACAATTATCATCAATAAATTACGTGGTACATTTAACGTAGTGGCTACAAAAGCTCCTGGATTTGGTGATTCTCAAACAGATGAATTAAAAGATATCGCTTTAGTATGCGGGGCTAAATTCTATGATAAGAACTTACCAGATGGCAAGTTAAAAGATATCAATATCAATGAACTTGGTACTGCTGGTAAAGTCGTCGTTGAAAAAGAATCTACAACTATTATAGATGGTTCAGGATCTAAACAAGCATTAGATTCACATATTAACGACTTAAAGAAAGAATACGCATTAGAACAAACTAAATATAAGAAAGATCAAATATCGGAAAGAATTGCAAAATTAAGCAATGGTGTTGCATTAATTAAAGTCGGGGCAACTACTGAAAGTGAATTAAAAGAAAAGAAATTAAGACTTGAAGATGCATTAAATGCTACTAAAGCTGCAATTGCAGAAGGTATTGTTCCAGGCGGTGGTCAAGCATTAATGGCAGTTTATAAGAAAGTTAAATCATCTTTAACTAGTGATAATGTCGATGTTAAACGTGGTATTAACGTCGTATTGAAATCATTACAAGCTCCATTATACCAAATCGCTGAAAACTCTGGATTCTCTGGTAAAGATATTGTCGAAGAACAACTTGAACAAGCAGAAGGATATGGATTTGATGCAAAAAACGGCACTTGGGTCGATATGAAGAAAAATGGTATTGTTGATCCAACTAAGGTTACTAGATCTGCAATATTAAATGCTGCATCAATCGCAGGATTATTCCTAACTACTGAAGCTGCAGTTGGTGATATTAAAGAAAAAGAAGAAACAAAAGCTTCCCAAGAGTATTAATTAAAAAATAAAAAGTTTACCTAACTCCTACATACTAAATCTCTAAAAAAAGCCTTGGTGCGCATGCATCAAGGCTTTTTGTATAAAAAACAATTTTCTTCGTGAGAATTAATAAATCCAATTGCTTGTAAATATGAATAAATTATTGTACTACCAACAAATTTCATCCCTCTTTTAATTAAGTCTTTAGATATAGTATCTGATAATATTGAAGTTGTTTTATTTATTTCATAAATAGGAAAAGAAGAAACAAAGGAAGAAAGATAATTATAAAAAGAACCATATTCTTTACATATTGACTTATAGATAATTGAATTAGAAATACTCGCTTTAATTTTAAGTTTGTTTCTAATGATATCTTTATTATTTATAAGTTCATTAATTTTGTTTTCATCGTATTTAATTATTTTTTCTATATCAAAATTGTCATAGCTTATAATAAATGCTTCTTTCTTATTTAATACACATTCCCAAGATAAACCAGCTTGGAAAGATTCTAAAATTAACATCATATATAAATAATGTTCATCACGATTTAATACGCCCCATTCTTCATCATGATATTTAATATATTTTTCATTATTTAATGAACACCATTTACATCTATTCATAGTAACGACCCTTTCTATTATTCTTTAAAATCTTTTTTATTATGACCTTCTATTTCTAATAAAGCAATTTTGTTATTTATTCCTCCATTATAACCTACTAACTTATTATTTTTACCAATAACGCGGTGGCAAGGGATAATAATTCCTAATGGATTTTTACTTACTGCATTTCCAATGGCTTGAGAAGACATTCTTTTAATATTTCTTTTTAAAGCGATTGTTCTTGCGATATCACCATAAGTAATAACGTCTCCATAAGGAATGGTCAATAAAATATCATAGACTTCTTTTTGAAAAGAAGAGATATTTTCTAGTTTGTATTGAGGGACAAATGAAGGAATTTTACCTTGAAAATAAATATCTAAATATAAACAAGTTTGTTTAAATATATCTAAGTCTTTTTCTTCAAAATTTAAATTAAGATAATTTTTATCTTCACAAGATTCAAAATATAAAGAAGTTAGATATATTCCATCGCTTAGAAGGATTATATTTGATATAGAGTTTGGTGTTTTATAATAATATTTATACATACTTCTACCAACAAGTAATTAATATTCCTACAGTGGAGAATATTAAACTAACAGGAACTAAGATAATTCCATATTTAACAAAAGAAATAAAATTGAAATCTAAATCATGTTTCTTTAATATGCTCATCCACATAATACCCGCTAAAGCACCAACTGGAGTTAAATAAGCGCCGATATTAGATCCAATAATGGTAGAAAATAAGGCTAATTCTGATTTACCTTCTAATAAAGAAGAATATAAAACAGACATCGGAATGTTATTGATAACATTATCAAACAATGTAGAAGAAATAGTATAAGTA
>CAVJGK010000095.1:0-5819 GCA_963648895.1 Lachnospiraceae bacterium
AGTTAATATATTATAAGCAAAAATAAAATCCTGTAAAACATTAGCCCCAGTATATATTTAACACCATTAAGAACAAATTTTATAAAAAATCAAAAGAGTGACTTAAATGAAGTAATCTAAAATAATAGTTATGTAAAATTAGAAATTTAAAAAACAACAGAATTTATAAAGAAAAAGCCCAGTATTCATACCAGGGCAAAAGGTCAAATTTTGGTGATCTATACGGGATTCGAACCCGTGAATGGCGCCTTGAGAGGGCGCTGAGTTAAGCCGCTTCTCCAATAGACCAAGCATTAAAAGTATAGAAAATAATAAACAAAAAAGCAATAAAAATCTAAGCATTTAAAAAAGAGCCCGAAGGCTCTTAATTATGCGTTTTTACAAAATGCAATATATGCTTTATATGCTTCGTATAAATCAGCTTTAGAAATGATTTCCATAGGAGCGTGCATATTTAAGACTGGAACACCAGCATCGATGACGTTCATATTGTAATTGCCTAAGATATAAGCAATAGTTCCACCGCCTCCTTGGTCAACTCTACCAAGTTCTGCAGTTTGGAAATGAATGTTATTTTCATCCATAACACTTCTAATTTTTGCAAAATATTCTGGCATTGCATCATTACATCCTGATTTACCACGTGCGCCTGTATATTTGTTAAAGACAATACCTCTACCTAAATATGCAGAGTTCTTTGGATCATTAACGCTTGCGAATAATGGATCAAAACCAGCAGATACGTCACTTGATAACATCTTTGTATTTTCAAATGCGTGGCGTAATTTTAAATCGTTATAAGAAGTTTGAAGGTTGATTAATTCTGCAACAATATTTTCAAACCATTTAGATTGAGCACCTGTTGCACCAACTGAACCAATTTCTTCTTTATCAACTAAAATAGCGCATGTTGTATATTCACAAACACCTGCATCGATAACAGCTTCCATTGATGAATAAGCACATACTCTATCATCATGTCCATAACCTGCGACCATTGATCTATCTAGACCATAGTCTTTTGCTTCACCAGCAGGAACTACTTCAATTTCTGCACTTAAGAAATCTTCTTCTTCAATATCATATTTTTCTTTTAATAATTTTAAGATATTAGCTTTAACAGATTCTTTTTCACCATCTTTTAGAGGGATAGAACCTAATGTTAAATCAAGGTTTTCTCCTTCAATGACGTGTGCTGCATTTTTTTGCATTTGGTCAGCTGAAAGGTGGATTAATAAATCAGAAATACCAACGACTGGATCACCTTCATTATCACCGATATTGACACTTACTGTTGTGCCATCTTTTTTACAAACAACACCAACTAATGCAAGAGGGATTGTAACCCATTGATATTTCTTAATACCGCCGTAATAGTGAGTATCGAGTAATGCAAAGTCATTTTGTTCATATAAAGGATTTTGTTTAATATCAAGTCTTGGTGAGTCAATATGTGCACCTAAAACTCTTAATCCTTCTTCGATTTCTTTGTTACCAATTACAAATAAAGCGATGTTTTTACCTTTATTTGTCGCATAGATTTTATCTCCTGCTTTGATGGATTTAACATCTTTAATGTTTTTAAATCCTTTTTCTTCAGCTTCTTTAGTCGCGAGTTTAACGCATTCTCTTTCAGTTTTACCTTTAGAGATGAATTTTTTATATTCACTTGCGAAGCTCATTAATTTGCCAAGTTCTTCTTCTGAATAACTTGTCCATACGTTTTTATTATACATAGTTAATTCCTCCTAACTTCTACATTATAAACTGATTCAAGTTTTGATTGAATCATTTTATAAGATTTTTTTATAAAAGTGACCTTTTGTTAATTTAAATGGTAATTCATTCTTAGATATTTTATTACCGGAAAATATTTGATCACAAATTAATTTTGTTTGAGACGCATCTTCTAAAGTAAAATAAATAATACCTTGAGAAATATGCATATTTTTAATTTCATCAATACAATCTAATAAATATAAATAATTGCTTGATAAGATTCTTGTTGTACAATACTCATCATGTTCCATATCATATTGATTATTTGAAGCATCAATAAGATGATATTGATGTTTTTTACACATTAAACAATGATCTTTTTTCATTCCTTCCATATTGGCGATTGGACAAGATTTCATAATCATTAAATCAATTCTACCATATAAAGGCAAACTAACTTTTGGATAGCTACGATAAGAATAAAAATATTTTTTCATCATCATTTCAATATGTTCTTTATCAAGTTCATATGACAATATAACATTATCTCCACCATAATTATAAATAAAATCTAAAGCATAGAAATTTACTAAATTAAAATATGGAGACGTGACAATATTAGTTTTAGAATCTAATTTCTTTAAATAAGAAATAACTGAATTAGACTTTACACCTTCATCATTATTATGTTCAATTCTATTTAATGTATGATAGATACGATCATTTTTAACACTTTCATATAATTCTTTATTTTGAATTAAAATATTTTTAAATGGATATTCTTTTACAATATCATATTGTTGTTTAGTTTCTACTTGAACAGAATAAGTAAATTCTTCATTTTGAGAAATTTTTTCTCCATATTGATATTCATGAATATCTTCTAATGGATAAGAATTAAAAGTTTTAATCTTATCTTCTAGTTTACTAATTAATTCTCTTCGATATTCATTTAATGTTTTTAAAGAAATAAAGATATTTTCATCCATATCAATTTGATATGAATCTAAATAGAATGATGTATCACCTAATTTAGATAATTGTTTGACAATCGATTCTTTAGATATTGGTGAAGAAATAGATTTTTCTACTTCACTTCCCACAAGAGAAACTTCTTTATCTAAATAAATAAATTTAATTTCGATATTTTGGCCTATTTTGGCCTTTAAAGCCATTTTAAGAGGCATTTTCTTCTCTACATTGATAAGTGAACCAATTTCATCCATTAAAGCCTTAGAAGTGGTTTTTATCACTTCATCATCAACATTAGCTTTAATTTTATAAGATCTTAGTTTAACAACTTGGCCTTTGTATGCAGAAGTCACTTCTTTAGAATTAACAAACATCTTTTGGACTTCTTGTCCATTTTGATATTCGTTGTTAAATCTAATTCCATCAAATAAAGATAAATTATCATCTAATAGAATATAAACATAATCTTTTTCAATTCTTATTACTTTACCTAAATGTTGGCCTTGGTGAGAAGAAGTTTTTTGATTGAGAATAGTCGTTCTTGATTCATCAAATAAGAAACTTTTTGAAAAGCCACGATTGAATAAAGATTTCATTTCTTCGATGTCTTTAGAAAGTTCAATATTTTTCTTTTGATAATAAGCATCGATTGCTTTTCTATAAGTAGAAACGACTTTAAAGACATATTCTTCTCTTTTCATTCTTCCTTCAATTTTTAAAGAATCAATACCAATTTCAATTAGTCTATCAACATATTCAATATCACAAATATCTTTTGTTGAAATACCAAATTTATCACTTATTTTGTTATTGCCAACCACTCTCATTTCATTTCGACATGGTTGAGCGCATCTACCCCTGTTACCAGATCTTCCTCCAATAAAAGAAGACATTAAGCAATTACCAGAATAAGATACGCATAATGCTCCATGGATAAATACTTCTACTTCAACGCCTAGTTGTTTAATTTTTTTAGCTTCTTCAAAAGAAACTTCTCTGGCTAAAACAATTCTTTTAAAGCCTAAATCAATTAAAGCTTTAGCTTCAGCAACATTATGACAATTTAATTGAGTAGAAGCATGTAAAACTAATGAAGGATAAACTTTATGTAAATAAGAAGCTAGTCCTAAATCTTGAATTAAAATAGCATCAACATCGTGTTTATATAAAAAATCAATAAAGGCGATACATTCATCAAATTCATCATCAAAAATTAATGTATTAACAGTGATATTAACTTTTACATTATGTTTATGCGCATATTCAATCAACTTAGCGATTTCTTCATTATCAAAATTAGAAGCATAAGCGCGTGCTGAAAATAATTTACCTCCGAGGTAAATGGCATTAGCCCCAGCATTAATCGCGGCATAAAAGCTTTCTTTTGTGCCCGCTGGTGCGAGTAATTCAATTGGTGAGGTGCAATTAGATAACATCAATAAATATTCCTTTTAATACGTCAAATCCTTCTTCTTGAAGTTTTAAATTGGAAGAAGAAGTTAATTTTGAATCGATAATTATATGTGCATTTGGTAATGCACTTCTAACCATAATCGCGTTAGTAAGTACGCAGATATTTGAAACTAGTCCACAAAGTTCTACTTCATCATAAGGATGATCTTTTAAAAAGTTTGCCAATTCTAAACTTGGGAAAGTTTCTTTTTTAAATATCTTTAAAGCTTTATTTTCATATTTTTTGATTGAAGGATAGATTTCATGTCCATAACTTCCTTCAATGCAATGTTTAATCGGTAAGTTTTTACCTTCTAAAGAAGAAAGATAATCTTCTTTATGGGTATCTAAAGTAAAAATTAAATCATTAGATGAATTTAAATATTCTAATATTTTATTTTCAATGCCATTAG
Source organism: Lachnospiraceae bacterium (assembly GCA_963648895.1). Classification (GTDB taxonomy): domain Bacteria; phylum Bacillota_I; class Bacilli_A; order RFN20; family CAG-449; genus UBA3210. Next base: position 4,557 of record CAVJGK010000095.1, read on the forward strand.
ATAGTTCTTTAGCTTGTTGAAAGCCTAAAGAACCATCGATAAAGTCGTTTTGATAATCGACAACAATTAATAATTTCTTCATATTAAATAGCCTTAGTTACCTTCTTTAAATATCTTCTTAATTCAGGAGAAAGATATTTATTTAATTTCTTATAGACTAATTTATGATAGTCATTAAGCCATTTTTTCTCACTTTCATCAAGTAATGATTTATCAATACCATCGAGATCAAATGGTACTAAAGTAATAGTCTCAAAACCTAGGAATTTACCCCATTCATTTTCTTCTTTTTTATAAGTTAAAATTAAATTTTCATGTCTAATACCAAACTTATTAGGTAAATAAATACCAGGTTCATTACTTGTTAACATATTTTCTTTAAATGGATAACTACTCATTGGAGTAATTCCTCTACAAGTGATGGATTGAGGTCCTTCATGGACATTTAATAAATAGCCAACCCCATGACCTGTACCATGACGATAATCCAAATATTGTTGATATAAAGGAGCTCTTGAAATCATATCTAAAGATAATCCAGGAGTTCCTTCTAAGAAAGTAGTTTTAGCCAAATCAATATGTGATTTTAAAACCAATGTGAAATAGCGTTTCATCTCTTTAGAAATCTTACCTAAAGCAAAAGTTCTAGTAATATCGGTTGTACCATATTTATATTGACCACCAGAATCGACTAATAATAAGCCACTTCCTTCAACTTTGATATTTGTTTCTTGTGAGCTTGAATAATGGATAATCGCACCATGTTGGTTGAATCCGCAGATGGTACCAAAACTTAAATCTAAGAAATCTTTTCCTTCTTGACGGAAGGATAATAATTGATCTTGAATTTTTAATTCATCTAAATCAATCTTATTGAATGATGTTTTAACATAATGCATGAATTTAACCATTGCAACACCATCTTCAATATGTGCTTTTTTAATATTTTTAATTTCTGTTGGATTCTTGATGGTCTTTTTCTTGGTCAAAGAAGAAAATCTTTCTAATACTGGTTTCTTAATGGAATTATATAAAGCATAGTTTGTCTTACCTTCATCAAGTAAGATATTTCCTTCAACGTTCTTAATATCCTTATAGACATCATAATAATCTTTAATACAAATACCAAATTGTTTCATAGTTGAAACAAATTTATCATCATATTTTTCTTTATCCATATATAAAATTCTTTCTTCTTTGGATAAATAAAAGAATGCATAATTAACTGGATTATAAGAAATATCATCGCCTCTAGTATTTAAT
>CAVJGK010000096.1:0-5761 GCA_963648895.1 Lachnospiraceae bacterium
ATGTTGTGGTTCTAAACAAGGTGTTAATTACAAAAAAGAGGGAGATAGTTACAATAGAGAACATACAATTCCTCAAAGCTGGTTTAATGAACAATCTCCAATGAAAGCTGATTTATTCCATTTATATCCAACTGATGGATATGTTAATAACATTAGAAGTAATTATCCTCATGGTAATGTTGGAACAGTGACAAAAAAATCTGAAAATGGTTCAAAATTAGGTACTTGTACAAGCCAATATTATTCAGGAACTGTTTTTGAAGTAATTGATGAATATAAAGGTGATTTTGCAAGAAGCTATTTATATTTTGCAGTTAGATATATGAACAAAGTTGGTTCATGGGGTTCTGGCGCGGATGTAGTCTTTAAAGGTTCTTTCCCTTATTTAACAAGTTTCGCTATTGACACATATGTTTCTTGGTGTAAATTAGATCCAGTATCAGAAAAAGAAATTAATCGTAATGAAGCAGTTTATGCATTACAAAAGAATCGTAATCCATTTATTGATCATGAATCATGGATTTATAAAATTTGGGATCCTACTTATTATGCCTCTCTTATGTCCTAGACATAAGGGAGTTTTTTATAATTAAATTTGAAAATTAGTGTGTTAAAAATATTAATGGATGTATATTTAATGTAATATATGATTAAGACTTAGGAAAACCTGTTTATGCACCAAACATGACACTATATACTAAATAAGAGGTAGTTATTGGATATCGAATGGCATTAACAAAGTAGAATTTATTAAATTTATTCCAGGAGGTTATAAAAATGGAAAATAAATGTCCAAATTGCAAAGAAATATTACAAAAAACAATAAATGGTTCAACTTTAACTTTTAAATGTGAAAATTGTGGTTATGAGTTTGCAACAACAATTGCCGAAGGGATTAAATGGGATTTTAATGACTATACAATAATCATTTGTAAAAATAATGATGTTGCAATTGATAAAATAAAAGCTATTGCATCTATTTCTTTATTGAATTTTATTGATAGTAAAAAAATATTAATAGAAGGTGGAATTATTGCTAAAGATAGAGCTACTATAATTAAAAATAAAATAGATAAATTAAAAGAGGCCGGAGTTGAATTTATAGTAGAACCTAAATTTCCATATTAATATAATTAAGTGGTAAAATGTAGTATAAAGATTTGCTATTTTTTAGGAAAAATTTAGAATTAGTGCGTAACAAAAAAGGACATTCAGTTAAAAGTCTGAATGTCCTTTTAAAATGACTTATTAAGCAAGTACTCCAGTTGCGCATAGAATAACACCAACAATCGCAACTAAGAAACAGTAGAAAGAGAAATAATAAAGTTTGCCTTTTTTAATAACTCCATAAAGTAATTTTAATGATAAATAAGTTACTAAACCTGCAACAATAATACCGATTATATATTGCCATAAAATATTTGTTTCAAGGATGATATCACCTTTAAATACTTTAATTACTTCAAGTAAGAAACTACCTGCAGTAACTGGAATAAATAATAAGAATGCAAATTTAGATGAAGATTCATCATCTTGTCCTACTACCTTACCACCAGTGATTGTAATACCACTTCTTGAAATACCTGGTAAAACACCAACTGCTTGGAATAAACCAACAACTAATGCTTCATACCATTTTAATTCTTTTAATGATTTATTACGTGTGAAGAATTTACAAACTAAAGTAATAATACCTGTGATAAATAAGAAAGCAAATACCCAAATTAATGGAAGAGCATCAATCTTATCTGAGAATAATAATCCAACTACACCAGCTGGGATAGTTGCGATAATTAAAAAGAGTAATAATTTTGCGTTAAATTTATCATCTGGAGTTTTTTCTTTAAAGAAGAGAAATCTCCATGTACCAACAATAATTTGAATTAAATCTTTCCAATAATAAACAATAACTGCGACAAGTGATCCAAAATGGAGGAAAATCGCTAAAGCGAGGAAACTACCATTAGTATCAACTTGTAAAATTGAAGAAAATATTCTTAAATGGCCAGAAGAAGAAATTGGTAATACTTCGGCAATTCCTTGAATAATGGCTAATATAATTAATTTCAAAAATTCCATAATAAACTACTTATTTTCATCCTTTAACATTTCTTTCATAGTTGAAAGTAAACCAGTAACGTTAGAAATATCAGTTGGAACAACAATCTTAGTTGAAGAAGATTGAGCGACTTTTTCTAATGTTTCAAAACCTTTTAATGTAACATATGCAGCATTAGGGTTTGCGTCATTAACCATCTTCATACCTTTTGCTTGAGCTTCATAAACTTCTAAAATAGCTTGTGCTTGACCTTGAGCTTCAGTAATCATTTGGGTCTTTTTAGCTTCTGCACGTAAAATTGCAGATTCTTTTTCACCTTGTGCTTGTAAAATAGCTGCTTGTTTTTGACCATCGGCTGTTAAGATAGCTTCACGTTTTTGTCTTTCAGCACGCATTTGTTTTTCCATTGCTTCTTGAATATCTCTTGGAGGGAGAATGTTTTTTAATTCAACACGGTTGACTTTAATTCCCCAAGGATCTGTTGCTTCATCAAGAATTACTCTCATTTTTTGATTGATTGTATCTCTAGAAGTTAATGTTTGGTCTAATTCAAGATCACCAATTAAATTTCTTAATGTAGTTGCAGTTAAATTTTCAATTGCTTGCATTGGTCTTTCAACACCATAAGTATATAATTTTGCATCGGTGATTTGGAAATAGACAACTGTATCAATTTGCATTGTAACATTATCTTTTGTAATAACAGGTTGTGGTGCAAAATCCGCGACTTGTTCTTTTAATGTAACAATGTTGGTTCTTTTATCAATAAATGGAGTAATGATATGTGGTCCAGCAGTTAAAGTTGATTTATAACGTCCTAAACGTTCAATAACAACTGTTGATGCTTGAGGAACAATAACAATACAACGAATTAATACAATTAGTAAAAATAGAACTAATATACACGCAAATACGATGCCAACAACACCGCCTGCGCTCATTAAAATGTTTAAATTCATAATTTTAATCCCCTTAATTTTTCTTAGTGACAATTAATTTATTGCCTCTTATTTCTTTGATGATGACTACTTCATCTTTGCTTAAAGAAATTTCTTCATCGACTGCGACAGTCCAAATGACATCTCTAACTCTTGCTTCTCCCACTTGGCATGGGTTAACACTTTTTGTTAATTTGATTTCTTGACCAATTAATGAATCAGCATTAGTAGGTGATTTTTTAAATTTCAATATCTTATCTTTAAATAATAAATTAGATAAGAAGAGTAATAATACTGAAGAAACTACAAATACCACTAACTGAATCCAATAAGGAACAGAACAAAGTGCGAGAATAAATGAAACTATTGAAGCACCTGCAAACCAAATAGAGACGAGTTGAGTTGTTGATATTTCAACTAACACAGTAACAATAAAGATAATTGTCCAGAAGACAATCCATGTAATATTACTATCTAATATATTTGTCAATATCATATAAATAAGCCTCCTTTTTAAAATTATATACTATTTTACTTTTAATAAAAATTGTAAATAGTGTAAAAAAGTTATAAATTATCAATTTTGTTTATTTTTTTAATAAAAATGTATGAAATTAAAGATATTTTGAATTGTTATTTTTAATTTTTATCTTATAATTAAAATATAAACAAGGAGATTATTATGGAAAAAGGTTCAGGACTACTTGTCCACATTTCTTCTTTACCTAGTAAACATGGCATTGGTACATTTGGTAAAGAAGCACATTCATTCATCAGATTTTTAGCGAAATCAAATCAAAAATATTGGCAAATGCTTCCATTAAATCCAACTTCATATGGTGATTCACCATATCAAAGTTTCTCAGCTTTTGCCCTAAATCCATATTTTATTGATCTTGATATCTTAGTTAAAGAAGGATTATTGACTAAAGAAGAAGTTCGTAAAATTAGAGGCGGCACAAACAAAAGATATTGTGACTATGGAAAAATCTATCAAGAAAGATTTGATATTCTAAAAAAAGCATATCAAAGGGGATATGCAAAAGAAGAAGAAAAAATTCAAAAATTCTATAAAAAACAAAAATATTGGATTGAAGATTATGCTTGCTTCATGCTAATTAAAAATATGCACGGCGGTAAATCCTTCCAAGAATGGAAAAGAGATTATCGTTTACATAAGAAAAAAGCTGTTCAAGAAGCTAAACTTTCTCATATTGAAGATTATAAATTCTGGATTTATGTTCAATATAAAGCTTATGAACAATATTTAAAATTAAAAAAACATGCCAATAGAAAAGGTATCAAGATCATTGGTGATATGCCAATTTATGTTTCTCTTGATTCTGCCGATGTATGGGCACATCCAAATCTATTCATGTTAGATAGAACTAGACGTCCTACTAAAGTTGCAGGCGTACCACCAGATTTTTTCTCTGCAACAGGTCAATTATGGGGCAATCCTATTTATAATTGGGAAAAGAATAAAAAGACAAATTATTCTTGGTGGAAACATAGAACAAAAGCAATGGCTAAATTATTCGATGCTTTAAGAATCGATCATTTTAGAGGATTTGAAGCTTATTGGTCAATTCCATTTGGTGAAGAGACCGCGATTAATGGTAAATGGGTTGATGGACCAAAATATGATTTATTTGAACACATTATGCCTGCAGCTAAAAAGTGTCAAATTATCGCTGAAGATTTAGGTGTTATTACTCAAGGAGTTAAAGACTTAAAAGAAAAATGTGGTTTCCCAGGCATGAAATTATTACAATTTGCCTTTGGTGATTATGAAAGACATTTAAATGGTAATTATTATGCAGATGATCCAAATGAATGCAAAGGACCAGATTTCTCACATTGTACAACTCAAAGACAATATAAAGAAGCTAAATTATTAAATCCATTCTTACCTCATAACTATGAAAAGAACTGTATCGCATATATCGGTACTCATGATAATGATGTAATGGCATCATTCTTAGATGAAAATCCTTCTTTAAAACCAGCGATGAAAGATTATTTATGCATCACAAGAGATGAAGATATCTTAGATACATTAATTGGTTCATTGATGAGAAGTAACGCGAATGTTGTTATTTTCACACCACAAGATTTATTACATATGGGCAAAGAATCAAGAATTAATACTCCAGGTAAAGCAGTAGGCAACTGGCAATTTAGATTCTTAAAGAGTGATTTTTCTAAAGAATTATCATCTCGTTTATATGCAATGAGCAAAGAAGCAGATAGATAAAAATAAAAAAAGAGGGTGACCTCTTTTTTTTAGTTGTTAATTGGAATAAGAATAGAAAAGACACTTCCTACATTTTCTTTAGAAACGACATGGATTTGCCAAGAATGTAATTCAATAATCTTTTTAGCGATTGATAAACCAAGTCCAATACCTTTATTTTTATGAGTGGTATCACCTTGATAATATTCATCAAAGATATGATTTAATACATTTTCACTCATACCAATACCAGTATCAGAAAATGATATTAAATAACCAGTTTGAATTTGATTCGCGGTAATAGTGATTTTCCCTTTTTCTGGAGTATATTTAATCGCATTATTTAAAATATTGATCCATATTTCTTTGATTAATTCTTTTTCTGCCATGATTTTACCATGGATTAAATTGATTTCAATATCTAATTGCTTTGCTTCTATTTGAGGATATAAGACAAGGGCTGATTCTTCAATTGATTCATCTAAATATACTTCTTCTTTATTTAAAACATAACTATCGGTATTTAGT
>CAVJGK010000097.1:0-5702 GCA_963648895.1 Lachnospiraceae bacterium
CAACACCTGATGAAGCTATTAAACAAATAAAAGAAAAAGAATATGTTAATTCATTAGGATCATATCAAGGAGAAGTATTATTACTTGGCATATCCTATGATTCTAACACTCTAAAACACAGTTCAAAAGTAGAAATGATTAAGGTGTAATAGTATCTAATTAAAATTGAATATAACTTAAGAATTTGTCTATTTTTATAAGGGTATACACTTGCCATTTAGTAGACAATTTGAGAATATTGCAATAGATATATTACACCTTATGGAAAAATTAAGATATGAGTAACTATGACAAAATATTCTAATTCTACTAAGAAAGAAATGTGCATCAAAGTATGTGTTAACAAAGAATCTACTATTGTTGGCGCTAACAACGTAAGTGTCAAATCACTTCAAACTTCTTATACAATTTGGGCTCTCTAAAGTAAATGTTGGTTGATGTCAAAAAAACTGTTGGTTAGCTCTCAATAAAAGAGCTGATTACTGAAGTGAACCTCAAAAGTTGGACAAAGTGTGTAAGAATTAAAAATCACTAAAAACAAAGAAAATGTTTTTAGTGATTTTTCATATATAATGCTTTAAATGATGTTAAGCGCTTATCTTTTCATGGGCAAATCTATCATATAAAGCTTTAATCGCTGTATCAAAAACTTTATTAGAAATGCCTAAGATGATTTCATATTCTTCTAATCCTTGATCAATCATCTTGATGTTAATGTCCTTTTTTCCTAGCGTTTCAATAATTGCTCCTGAAGCACCAGGTTTATGTACCATATTACCTCCAACAACTGCCAAAAGGGCGATATCTTCATCTTCATCGATTCTTTCAATGCCTGGAATTTTCTTTAAATCCGCAATCAAATCATAATATTTTTCTTCGACTGCATTCTTTTCTACCACGATACAAAAAGAATCAATCGATGTAGGCATATTTTCTATTTTGATATGGTAAGAAGAGAAAATTTGTAATACCTGCATCATTAAAGAGAGTTTATCAGAAGATCTTGTTTTTAAGAAGGTGAGGGCTAAGAAATTTTTCTTTCCTGAGATACCAGTTACCAGATGTTTTCTATGCGTGATATTCTTCTTTACCCAAGTGCCTTCTTCATCTGGAGCATTGGTGTTTAAAACTAGGATTGGAATATCTTCTTCCATCAAAGGAAGAATCGTTTCTTCATGAAGGACGCTTGCACCCATAAAAGAGAGTTCTCTAAGTTCATCATAAGAGATTTGAGAGATATGTCTAGGCTCTAAGATAATTTTAGGATCTGCCATATAGAAACCGCAGACATCAGTGAAATTCTCATAAAGATCTGCATGAGCCCCTTTAGCCATATATGAACCAGTTATATCTGATCCTCCTCTAGAGAAAAGACAAATCTTATAATTTGGATATGAACCATAGAAACCTGGAACGACCATGTAATCATGAACAGAGACTGCTCTTTGAATGCATTCTAATGTCTCATCTTCGACGATTTTACCATTGTAATCGAAGTTGATTAGTTCTCTAGAATCAACAAAATCAAAACCAAGATAACTAGCCATCATCTTCGCGGAGAAATATTCACCTCTGGAAACTAGTTCTTCTTCTGAGATTTTATCATTATCTAAACGCTCTTTGATGTCTAAAAAATCCTCATCTAAATCGATGTTGATATTTAGTTCTTCTTTGATCTTATAATATTTGTTTTTTACCTGTTCTAAAAGAGGTAAATAATCGACATGATATTTATGATGTTGATAAATAAGATAAAGCATATCGGTGACTTTGTTATCGCTTTTATCTGCCTTTCCAATCGCAGAAACAACGACAATTCTTCTATCGCTATCACTTTCAATGATATCTTTAATTTTTTTCCATTCCTCGGCGGTTGATAAAGAAGAACCACCGAATTTACAAACCTTATACATTTAAATCCCCTTCTTTTTCTTCAATTATCTTTTTGACAATCTGTACAGCATTGCTGGCTGCACCTTTTCTGACGTTGTCTGCGACAGTATATAATAGAAGGCTATTAACACTTGCCAGGTCTTTTCTAATTCTACCTACATAGACTAAATCATTGCCTCTAGCCATAATGGAAGTAGGATAGAGATGATTTTTTAAATCATCGACTATCTTGATTCCTTCATGACTGGCCATGACCTCTATGGCTTTTTTTATATCAACATCTTTTTCAAATTCTGCTTGAATCATCACTCCATGTCCAACTTCAACTGGAACTCTAATACAAGTGCTAGAAATTTTTAAATCACTATGATGAAGAATCTTTCTTGTCTCATTGACCATCTTCATCTCTTCTTTGGTATATCCATTATCCATCATGACATCGATTTCAGGGATGCAGGTTTTAGATATATCATAAGGATAGAATTTAGGTTCTTCACCACTTTTACATCTTCTTAAATCATCAATACCTTTTTTACCAGAACCTGCAACAGCTTGATAAGTGGTGTAGTGAACTTTGATGAGTTTAAATTCATCATCAAGTGGTTTTAAAGGAAGAACTGCTTGAATAGTGGAACAATTTGGATTGGCAATAATTTTTGATTTGCCTTTATAATCATTTAAGTTAATTTCTGGAACAATCAAAGCACAATTTTCATCCATTCTCCATTGGGAAGAATTATCAATGACATAAGCTCCTTCATCTTTGGCTCTAGGAGCCCATATCTTAGATACTTCACTACCTGCAGAGAATAAAGCAAAATCAATATCTTTAAAACAACCTTCTTTTAAACCTTCTACTTCATATTCTTTTCCCTTGAAAACAATCTTAGTTCCAAGAGATTTTTCACTAGCGAAAAGTTTTAAATTATTGATAGGGAGATCATATTCTTCGATTACCTTTATAAAAGTACGTCCGACTAATCCAGTCGCCCCGACAATTGCGAAATTATAAGTTTTCATTTTTATCATCCTTTCCAAGTCGATATTTAAAATCGTGATATCCGAAATGACAGAGTGTCTCTAAGGAATTATCGAGATTTAAAACCAAGATATCAGGAAGAGGCATTCCGTTAAATGTATTTGTTTTACAAGTTGTATATAAAGCCATATCTCCAAAGATTAGCATATCTTTTTCTTTTAATGGAGAAGGAAAAAGATAATCTCCAATCACATCTCCAGAAAGACATGTTTGACTTCCTAATCTTATGGAATATGAACAACCTTCTATATCGCTTTGATATAAAGGAGGTCTATAAGGCATTTCGATAACATCAGGCATATGACATGCTGCAGATGTATCAAGAATTGCAATATGATAAGAATTGTTATCAAAAGTATCTAATACTCTTGTAACAAGGAACCCTGCATCTAAAACAACAGCTTCTCCTGGTTCAAGATAGACTTCTACTTGATATGTATTTTGAATATGATTGATGCATTGTTCTAATAGAGGGATATCATAATCTTCTCTAGTTATATGATGACCACCTCCGAAGTTAATCCATTTTAATTTATAAAGATATTTAGAAAATTTTTCTTCTAATGCATCAAGGGTCTTTTTTAAATCGTCAGAATTTTGTTGACATAATGTATGGAAATGAATCCCATCTAGAAGGTTAAGAAGGTCTTCATCCATATATTTTTCAAATGATGAAAGTGTAACACCTAATCTTGAACCTTCTGCACAAGGGTTATAGATATCATGTCCTACTTGAGTAGAACATTCAGGATTAATTCTTAAGCCAATAGATTTTCCTTTTTCTTTGGCTTTGAAACCATATTTTTTTAATTGATTGATAGAATTGAAAACGATATGATCTGCATATAAAAGAAGCTCATCGAATTCATCTTCTCTATATGCAGCGCAAAAGACGTGAACTTCTTTATTTGGCATTTCTTCTTTTCCTAATCTAGCTTCGAAAAGTCCGCTGGCTTCAGTACCAGAGACATATTCTTCTAAGAGGGGATAAAGATTGAAATTAGAAAATGCTTTTTGAGCGAGTAAAATCTTACATCCAGTATCTTCTTGAACTTTTTTTAATATCTCTCCATCATGGATAAGCCCCTTTTTGTCAATGACAAAACAAGGGGTCTTTACATCATGAAAAAGAGAATATGGATCAAGGTCTAAAAAGCGTCTAAAGCTATTTCTTGTATCTATTATTTTTTTCATTTTATTAATCCACCAAGACTGGGTCATCGCTTTCAGTGATTGGAAGTCCATGGTGATTTAAAGCGTCAATGAATGGATCTGGATCAAATTCTTCAACGTTAAATACACCCTTTTTATTCCATTTACCGCTTAAGACCATCATTGCACCACACATCGCTGGTACCCCAGTGGTATAAGAAATTGCTTGAGCCCCAGTTTCTTTATAAGCTTCTTGATGGTCGCAGACATTGTAGATGTAATAATGTTTTTCTTTACCATCTTTTTTACCAGTAAAGATACAACCAATATTTGTTTTACCCTTAGTTCTAGGACCTAATGTCGCAGGATCTGGTAAAAGAGCTTTTAAAAACTGAATTGGAATGATTTTTTGTCCATTATAATCAATAGGTGTAGCGGTGAGTAATCCGCAATCACCAAGACATCTCATATGATCGAGATAAGATTGACCAAATGTCATGAAGAAACGAATTCTTTTTATCTCAGGATAATTTAAACCTAGAGATTCGATTTCTTCATGATGAAGAAGATACATATCCTTCATACCAACTTTATCAAAATTGTATTCTTTTTTGATGCTCATGGCATCGATGCGATGCCATTTATGATCTTCCCAATATGCACCTGGGGATGAAACTTCACGAAGATTGATTTCAGGATTGAAATTAGTCGCGAAAGGATAACCATGGTCTCCGCCGTTACAATCAAGAATATCTAATGTATCAATAGTATCGAATTTATGCTTCTTTGCATAAGCAACATAAGCTTGGGTTACACCTGGATCAAAACCACATCCTAAAACGGCAGTGACACCTGCTTTTTCAAATTTTTCTTTATATGCCCATTGGAAAGGATAATCAAAATAGGCATAGAATCCTTTCTGTTTGCATCTTTTATCATAATATTTTCTAAATTCTGGATCATTGACATCCTCTGGTTCATATGCGGCTGTATCAAGATAATGAACTTTGCATTGCACGCATGCCTCCATGATGACAAGATTGTGATAAGGCATGCCCAAATGCATGACCATATCTGGTTTGTAGGACTTCAAAAGCGAGATCATCTCATCTAAATTTCCTGCATCTACTTTGCAGGTCGTGATCTTCGTTTTTGTTGTAGGTTGAAGCTTTTCTTTTAAAACGTCACATTTAGATAATGTTCTAGATGCGATACAGATTTCTTCAAAAACACTTGGTACTTGTGTGCATTTTGTAATACCTACTGTTGCAACACCACCACATCCAATGATTAAAACTTTAGCCATGTTATTCTCCTTTCCTGTGTTTAAACACATCTAAGTTTTAATAAAAAAAACATAGTTGCAAATAGTGCAACTATGTTTAAAACTTTCAGTGCTTCCATTTCTAATACAGGAATGGGTTTTTCAGAGTCTATATAGCAAAAAGTTACTTTTACTACTCTTATTGATTGTTTTACAAGTTGCATCTATGATGCATTTAATGGTTGTCGAAGTAACCAACTTACAAAATTTTCCCTATAAGGGATATCAATAGAGGCTTACGCCTCAATGGCAACGGATCTATCGCCACTTTCTGACTCTGAATAAAGAGTGATC
>CAVJGK010000098.1:0-5701 GCA_963648895.1 Lachnospiraceae bacterium
CTTGTTTCTTAGTATTTCATTATTTTTATCGTTTTTATCGATAATTTCTAGAATAAGTTTATCATTTGGTTGTTTCTTTTCATCAAAATTAAATAGTTCATAAATCCTTCTTGTTGATTTAGCGATTTCTTCATTATTACCAAGTCTCAAATAAGGAAAAGGAACTTCCTTATCTTTGTATCTAAAAGATAATTTTTCTTTAATTCCATTAACTGGAGTATTATTTGAAGAACATACTAAAACTGATTTATTTTGAACAAATGCGCATAATAAAACATTTAATATCGTTTGTGTTTTACCAGTTCCTGGAGGACCTTGAACATAAGTAACAGGTTGACTCATCGAATTATATAAAACTCTCATTTGATCAATGTTCACTTTACCATCATAAATAACTAATGAAGGTTTCTTACGATTAAGACTTTTTCTAGTTAAATTACCAAAGAAAGCTTCTAAAGGTCTTTCCATAGTTTTTTCAAAATATTCTTTTTCAATTTCTTGATATGATTCTTGTAGATTAACCGGTATATCTCTTTGTAATAACATGATATATGGTCTAGTATCGATCATTTCTTGTCCATATAAATGTGATTCTATTTCTTCTCTACATTCTTGATATTCATCTTTAAATTTAGCGATGAATTCTTCAACCGTTCCATCGATATATTTTTGCAAAGAATTCTTAGTTCCATCAATTAAAAATGATTGATTGAATAATAATCTTGAACTAACTATTAATGTCTTTTCTTTTGGATTATATGTTAAAGGATAATAACAAATTACATATTTATTAGAATTTTTACTAATTGCAAAAACAGATATAATAAGTTCATTATAAGTATTGAATGTATCTCCGCGATGGTATACTTTTTCAATTAATATATTTTCTTGTGTTTGATCTAAATGCAATACTTTTTCTTTTCTCAAAGTAGCTAAATCAATACCAGGAATCATACAATAATCTTTTTGGTATGGATCATTATCAAGGACGCTACATTCTTGGTAATAATTTAAAATATTATTATTGAAATTATCATAATGGAGCCATTCAGGACTATTTTTCTCTAACATTGTATATAATTTTTCAGGTACATCGTAACTTGCGAAATATAAAGTTTCCGCTTTTAAAATGCCTTCGAATTTAATAGGTGTATTATCTAATGTTTCAGATGATTTGTAATTGTTATAAACATCGCATATTAGAAGTTTCTTATTAGGATTTATATCTTTAATCGCAATCCAAAAGTAAGTGACTTCACCACTTGAATTTTTATATTCAATGTCAATCCATTTACCTTCTTTAATCCCTTTAGATAAAGTTTCCGCGATATTTCTCATTTGATCACTTCCAATATATAATTTCTAAAAAATCGACTATTTATAGATAGATTATAACATCTTTATAATTTTTTAAAAGATACAATTTGGATTTTAGTTGGATTTTTAGCATAAAATAGCAAAAAATCACATATTATAAAAACTTAAGCGTGTATCAAAAAAGCCTCTAGAGAATAAGGTTCTCTAAAAGGCTTATATACGTTAAATTATTTATTAACTGATTAACGTTTAATATCTTCTATAAAATTTCAATAAAGGAAGATATTGTAATTCTATTCTTCAGCTTTAACAATGTTAACGATAATTTCTAAATCACTTTTTACTTTAGTTATTCTATATGTATTTTCTTGTTGAGTATCATCAGGAGTTTTCAAATTTTTATATGAACCATTAATTGTGATAGATTCAATCTTATATCCAGAAGGAACAATTACTTTAAAATTAATTTGTCCCTCGCCTGTAGAATCTAATAATCCAGTATCAGAATTTCTCGCAAATGTTACTAAACTATTATCTGATTTCTTCGAATAGTCTTGAGTTTTATATATTTCAATAGAACCTTCATTATCTACAGAAAAAGTTGCTTTAAAAGCATTTTCATCGATAGTAACACCAAAGAATGCATCCATAGTTCTTGTTCTAGTTATAGCCCATGAAACAATTTGAGTTTCATGATTGATATTTTTACTAGGAACACCAGTCCATTTTGTAGTTTCAGCATCATATAACATATCTGGTACCATATCAAAGAATGAACTAAATTTTGAACTAATATTGCTTAATGATAAAGCATTTTCTCTTAATTCAGTATATCTTGCAACTACTTCATCATGATAATTAGACCATATCTTAGACCAAAGATTATTTCCAGTATATGGGAACCAAGCATTGGCTGCATCATACTTGAACGATCCATCCCATACCATTCCCCATGTACCATCCATGTCGTACATACTAGGAATCCATTTCTTTCCATCATATGTAGCCCATAACATATTTTTAGATGTATTATCACCTGCATAAATAAATGAAGTATAAATTAATGTATCTATTGCCGCTTCTATATCTACATATTCTGATAATTGAGCTTTTAATGTTTCACCATCATTGTTGTTTAAAAAGTCCATAAATTCATTAAAACTATCCGCTACCCATGATGTACCAATAGTTTCATCATCTTCTGTAGAACAATATTCAATTTCCCAACCATTAGACCAATCAGAACTAATATGTTCTTTAAGAGCGACAGAATTATTCCATGTACCAGTACTAATTAAAGCTTGTTGAGTAGTTTCATCATCCATGCCAAACATATATCCATCTTTAGATAAATTTAAAGTATAAAGGCCTTGATAAGCACCATTTTGGAAGACTAAAACAGGATATCCATCAACAGCCCCACCATTTGTTAGAGTGCTTAATTCTGTTTGAGTTTTTCTTGCTCTTACGATATCTCCCCAAATATCACCTGATACAACATTTCTTGCTGCTGAATAATCTACATAATTAGCTTTTAATGTGTATTTACTTTGATTTCCGTAACCAGAGAATAATTCTACTTTATATTTTTTACTATAATCCGTTCCAGGCTTATAAAATTTAATATTATAGTTTTTCTTAGGATAACCCGCAGAAGAGGATCCTTGAACTTTTAAAGTTGCATCAGATTTAAATGATGTATCTCCTCCATCATATGAAGATGTAATTTTCACTTCATTAGTTTTAGAAATGCCAGTAAAATCACCATTTAAATTTATAACAGGAACACCTATATCTTCATATGTAATAGTATCATAGTATTCTTCTCCACAATATTTACATGTATATAATCCAGCTGAAGATACTCCTTCTATACTCGAAGTAGCTACTGATAATAATTCGCCTTTTGAGTGTTCTGTTTCTTCGTATTGGGCATATAGAGTAGTATCACTTAAAGCGATAAACGATTCATCAATGATTGAATCATTTGTATCATTAAAACTCCAACCAATAAATTTCCATCCGTCCTTTGTAGGTGATTCAAAATCATTTATCTCTACTATTTCACCTTTGCAATAAGTAAGATCACTAACTAAACTACCATCATTAGTATCAAAGGAGATTGTAATAGATAATTTATTCAGCGCTAAATCCTTAATCCATTCTTCTTCACTACCAGGATAATTAGGATAATTATCCATATAGATTTCATATGCTGATTTACCATTTAATCCATCTTTACCATCATTTCCGTTTAGTCCGTTTGTACCATCATTTCCATTAATACCTTTAATATTGCCTTTTAATACCCATCCAGATTCGTCTTTAACATAATAATCATAGGTATCTAAATCAATATATGAATCATTAATATCACCTAGCTCTATTGTTGGGATACCATTTCCAGTTAGTACGCTAGCCCCATCTTTACCATTTACTCCGTTTTGACCCGCATCACCCTTGTCGCCTTTATCTCCCTTTTCGCCTTGGGCTCCTGTTTCACCGGTATCGCCTTTATCTCCTTTTTCACCTTTTTCACCAACTGCTGTCTTTGAAGAACATGATACAAGTGGAATAACAGACGTACCTAATAATGACGTTAGTAACAAAGTACTTAATATAATTTTCTTCATAATATTACCTTCTTTCTTTAAGCATTATTTCTGTTTCATATACAATTGAAACCGTATACATATTTATTTAATTATATATCAATACATAAAAAAGTAAACAAAAAGCCTTCCGAGATTAACTCTAAAAGGCCTATATACGTTAAATTATTCCTATTTATTTTTAACTCCACGCTTTTTATTAATACGTTCAATTTCTTCATTGATCATATCACCAAGTTTAGTTTCATCAATTTCAATATTTGCTTCTGCCGCGGAGGATTTATCAGCGAAAGCATCAAATATTTGTTGCTTTTCATCTAATAATTTAACTAATTTTTCATCAATAGAATTTTCACATAATAAACGATATACTAATACATTTCTTGCTTGTCCCATTCTATAAGCTCTAGATATAGCTTGGTTTTCAATTGAAGGTTTTAATTGAGGTTCACAAATAACTACTACAGAAGCTGATTGAATATTTAATCCAGTACCGCCAGAATTAATTTGGGCTAATAAGACAGTTCCAGCCGGAGAAGCATCAAATTCATCAATAATTTCTTGTCTTCTATTTACATTGACAGATCCATTAATAGGATTTAAACATTTACCTTTTAAAAAATCATGTATTTTGGCAATAGTATCTAAATAGAAAGAAAATACTAATACTTTTCTATTTTCTGCTTCAGCTTCTTGCACTATTTCTTTAAGTCTTAAAGCCTTAGAAGATTTATTTAAATCATCAACATTCCAAGATACTCTTCTAATATCTTGATATTTCTTACTTAGAATAGTTTCTTCATAAATCTTTTCTTCTTCAGAAGATAATACACACCATTCTCTCGATTCTATTTTATCCGGTAATTCTTGTAAGACATTTTCTCTTTTTCTTCGATAATAAACGGGAGCTATTTTATCTCTAAATTGAGGTGCAGATGCCATAAAGGCATATTTTTTTACTTCTGAAGCAACTCCTTCATTTAATGGTTCAATTAAAGATATCATCTCATCTACATTGTTTTCTAAAGCCGTACCTGTCATAAATAATAATCTTTCCGCATGAGAGGCAATGGCTCTAGTATTGATACTTCTATTCGCTCCTACGTTTTTAATATAATGAGCTTCATCAACTACTAATAAAGAAAATTTAAAATCATCTTCTAATTTAATATAAGAAGTAGATTCATAATTAGTAACTCCTACTCCTCCATTTTTTAACCAAGATTTAAAGGCAGCTTGTTTACCATTGCCATGAATTTTGATAACTGGTAATTTACTATGTTTAGAAACTTCTCTACACCAGTTTGTAACAACTGAAGCTGGACAAATAACTAAAAAATGTGTTCCACCAGTATTTTTTAAAGATACCATAGTAGCGATGGCTTGAATAGTTTTACCTAACCCCATTTCATCACCTAAAAGGACTTTTTCTTGATGGAGGATATATTTAACACCCCATTCTTGATATTTTCTTAAAGTGCATAATAATCCATCTGGAAAGAAGCATTCATCTTGAATTTGTCTGGCCAGTTCTTCTGGTAAACCATAGATTGCATCATCATTTCCAAGCACTCCAGGAGCGACTTCTTCTATAACATTAAAATAAGTAATTGAATTAATTTCAAAATCATCCCAAGCATTATTTTCTTTAATACGTAATTTTCTAAAACTAGAATAGATATCTTCCACATTCTTCTTATATGAAGATAAATTATCTTTTAAATTATTATAAGAGGTTTTAACCTCTTGTTTTTCTTCTTCAGTATAAAAGA
>CAVJGK010000099.1:0-5393 GCA_963648895.1 Lachnospiraceae bacterium
TTATTATCTAATAATTCTTTATTATGCTTTAATTCATCAATTAAAATAGTATTAGAATTAATACCTATTTTTGCACCTCTAAGTGTATTTTATTAATTTGAAGTGCAAATTTAAATGATTTTTGCACCTCAAAATAAAAATGGCATCTTATAAATGCCATTCTATTTATCTTTTTTTATGAATTTTGCCCCTTTAGTTAAAGCTTCAATTTCCCATTTAGGAGTGATATTATTATCTAGTTCATTTAATAATTTTATATCTTCTTTTGTCATTTGATATTTAGAAAATAAATCAGGACGATATAATCTTGTTAAATATAATGATTCTCTTTGACGATATTTTCTAATTGCTTCATGATTACCAGAAAATAGAATATCAGGAATCTTATCACCTTCATAATCATAAGGGAAAGTATATTGTTTATATTCTAATAAGCCATTATTAAATGATTCTTCCGAAGTTGAATCTTCAGATATTACCCCTTTGATTAAACGAATGATTGAATCACTCATTGCCATAACTGGAACTTCTCCTCCAGTGAGAATATAATCACCAATAGAGACAAGTTCATCGACATATTTGTTAAATCTTTCATCAATTCCTTCATAATGTCCGCAGACGAAGATTAAATGATCTTTTTTAGATAATTCAATCGCTTTTTCTTGAGAAAATGTTTTTCCTCTTGGAGAAGTCATCAATGTATATGAATTATCTTTTTTAACTGATTTTAAAGCATCTAAAAGAGGTTGAACTTTCATAATTAAACCTGCTCCTCCGCCAGTAGGATAATCATCAACACGATGATTCTTATCTAGCGTGAAATCTCTAATATTAACAATTTCAAATTCAATTAATCCTTTGGCTATACCTCTTTTAATAATGGAATTATTTAAAAAAGAAGTAAACATATCAGGAAAGAGAGTAAGAATAGTGATTTTCATTATTCGACCATCCCATCAATTAAAGTAACTTCAATCTTCTTATTTGCTAAATCGACTTTTTTAACAAAAGCGCCGATATATGGAATTAAGATTTCTTTTTTATTCTTTAATAAAACTCTTAATGAACGTCTTCCAACATAGTCATTAATTTCAATAACTTTACCAACGTTGCCACGAGTTTCATCGATAACATCAAGTCCAATTAAATCACAGAAATAATAACTACCTTCTTCTAATGGTGGTAATTCTTCTTTATTCGCAAATATCTTACTACCTAATAATGGTTCAATTGATTCAATAGTAGGATATTCTTCAAAAGTGACATAATCAAAGCCTTGATAGAAATAATAATCTTTAACAGTAACTTTTATTTCTTCTCCACTTTTTGTTTCAATATACACTGTGTTTCCTTTTTTATATCTAGTAGGAGCAAAGTCAGTTTGTGAAAAAACTTTAACAGTTCCTTTTAATCCTTGAGTTTTTAAAATAGTACCAATAATTAATTTAGTCATAATTACCTCCACGTTTAACTAATTATATAAAATAATAAGAAAAATAAAAAGTCCCGAAGGACTTAATATTTATTTTGCTTCAGTTTCTTCAACTGGTTCAGAAACAAATTTAATATGGATTCTTTCTGAGTTAGTTTTACCTGCAATGCTTAAGACTTCTCTTAATGCATCTGCAGTAGAACCACGTTTACCAATTAATCTACCAGCATCGTCTTTTTCGCATTTGATTACGAAAGTGCGATCTTTTTTGCTTTCATTTTCAAGTTCAGTGATTTCAATTGCTTCTGGATGAGAAACGATTGGATCAATAATCTTGTGGATAGCTACTATGTAATCCATAATTACTATCTCCGATTACTTTGAAGCTTTTTTTGAAGCGAATTCTTTCATGATGCCAGCATCTGAAAGTAAAGATCTAACTGTGTCTGATGGTTTAGCACCTTTTTCTAACCAAGCTAAGATTTTTTCATTTTCTAATTTGATTGTAGGTGTTTGTCCTTGAGCTTTTGGATCGAAATAACCAACTTGTTCGATGTAACGGCCATCACGTGTGAAACGTGAATCAGCGACTACAATTCTATAAGATGGGTCATCATGACGACCAGTTCTTGTTAATCTAATTTTAACTGCCATAAATATACCTCCTTAAGGCTACGCGATTAATAATACAGGTATTTAATGATACTGTCAAGTATTTTTACTTAACATTTAAAAATATTTTTTTACTGGGTAAATTCTGTAACCCCTTGTCACAAAACGTAAAAGGGGTTATAATGGGGTTACAAAAGATAAGGAGTGATTGTAACATGAATAATGATGAAATTATTAAAGAACTTTCTACTATTCAAAATGAAATTGCTACATTACCTAATGGCTATATATCTAAAAAGAATATAAATGGTAAAGAAAGATATTATCTACAATGGAATGAGAATGGTAAAAAGAAATCTAAATATATTGATGAATCAATCTTAGATGATTTAAAGAATAAGATTGAGAGAAGAAAACAACTCCAAATAAGAGAAAAAGAATTAAAATCATTACTTAAAAAGGATAAACCTGTAATTAAGAAAACCAATGAATATCAATTCAAGGTTAATATCATATATGGAAATGATTTAACAAAATATGTTTCTAACGTCAAAGAATTTAAAAAAAGAAATATTTATAAGAACATAGTTAATTATGTTTATGGAAATTCAAATGATAAAGTACTTATTCTATATGGATTAAGACGTACAGGGAAAACGACTTTAATGCGTCAAGCAATTTTAAATATGTCAGAAGAAGATAGAAACAAAACAGCTTTTATTCAAGCTACATCAAATATTTCTTTGAGTGATATAAATCAAGATTTGAAGTACTTAATGAATAATAATTTTAAATATATTTTCATTGATGAAATAACATTAGTTGAAGACTTTATTCAAGGCGCGGCACTTTTTTCTGATATATTTGCTTCTTGTGGTATGAAGATTATATTGTCTGGAACAGCTTCACTTGGCTTTTTCTTCTCTCAAGATGAGCAATTGTATGACCGAGCAATATTCATCCATACTACATTTATTCCATACAAAGAATTTGAAGAGGTATTAAGAATACGTGGAATTGATGAATATATTTGTTATGGTGGAACTATGAGTTTGAGCGGTGTTAACTATAATGTACAATCTATTTTCTCAGATAAGAAAAAAGTAGATGAATACGTTGATAGTGCAATTGCAAAAAATATTCAACATTCACTTAAATTATATCAATACGGAGGACATTTCCGTGCATTATATGATTTATATGAAAAGAATGAATTGACAAGTGCGATTAACAGAGTTGTAGAAGATGTTAACCATCAATTCACAATTGATGTTTTAACAAAAGACTTTATTTCTCATGATTTAGGAATATCTGCGAGAAATTTACGAAATGATAAAGAAAATCAAAATGATATTCTTGATCATATAAATAAAAAAGAATTTACTTCTAGGTTAAAAGAATTGTTGGAAATTAGAAATAAAGAAGAACAAAGTATCGATATTTCAAATGAACATAAAAAGCAAATTAAAGAATATTTAGATGCTTTGGATCTAACTCTTGATGTTGAAGTTAGATCTTTACCAGTTAATAATTCTAATAACTTTAAAGTCTTATTCACTCAACCAGGAATTAGATATTCTCAAGCTAAAGAATTTGTAAAATCACTATTATTAGATGAAACTTTTCAAAACATATCCGCGAATGATAGAAATTATATAATCGATAGAATTTATTCTGAAATTAAAGGAAGAATGATGGAAGATATTGTTTTGCTTGAAACTAAATTGTTATCTCCAAATAAAGAAGTATTTAAACTTCAATTTGCTGTTGGTGAATTTGATATGGTTGTTGTTGATAATGAAACAAATACATGCCAAATATATGAAATTAAACATTCAAAAGAACAAACAAAACAACAATACCGACATTTAATTGATGAAGAAAAAATCAAAGCTACTGAATTTAGATATGGTAGGGTCATTAAAAAGGTAGTTATTTATCGTGGAGAAAGTAAAATCATCGATAATGAAATAGAATACAAGAATGTTGAAGAATATTTAAAAGAACTTAATTAGAAACATTAGTTTATTGTATGATAATAAGCGATTAAAACATGATCCTAAAATTATATCCTGTAGCGTTTTTTCTTCTACGTTACAGGATTTTTAATGCAAAACACTTATGTAAATAAAAAAAATAAACGTGATTTATATATTTTTTTAAGACGATATGATAATATTTACATAGGAAATTTACATTTGGTTTATATTTATAGGGTATTGATACGCATTTATTTTAGAATAATTAGGTTTATTTTAAGAATAAAATGGCATTTTTATTACTCATGTAAACGCTAAATATGTTGTAATTTTCTATTTTTATGATATATAAATATATTAATACAATTCTTTGAAAAGAAAATTATTTAATTCTTTTCATACATATTAGTATGTATAGTGTTTGTATTTATTAAGTATATATTTTAAAAATCGATGAAGGGATTGAGTGATTATATGGATGATGCTTCTAATGAAATTGATATTCCCGGTGTTACTTATAATAGAGTAGTTACTGATGATATTGATAATTCAATTGAATACGATAGCGCATATAGAAAAGTTAAGGTTAAAGGTGGAGTATTCTATTCGTTTGTAAAGAGAACCTTTGATATCTTATCTTCTGGTTTAGTGTTACTTGTATTTGGTTGGCTTATTCTTTTACTTATGCTTATAAAGTTACTTGAAGATGTTGGAGTTAAATCTTACAAACTTGAAATAACTGAAAATGAAAATGGTAAATATCTATCTAAGAATGGAAAAAGATATGATTGTAAACTTATTAAAGATCCAACAGGTGAAAAAGACCCAACTGTTAAAGGAGCTTTATATACATCTTTACGCGTGGGTAAGAATGGTAAGATATTTAAATTCCATAAAATTCGTTCTATGTGTCCAGGCGCGGAAGCAATGAAATCTCAATTACTAGAATATGGTATTAATGAAGCTGATGAGCCAGCATTTAAATTAAAAGATGATCCAAGAATTACTAAATTTGGTAAGTTTATTAGAAAAACTTCTTTAGATGAGTTACCTCAAATATGGGATATATTTATCGGTAAGATGTCTGTAGTTGGACCTAGAAGTCCAATTCCAAGTGAAGTAGAAAAATATAGTGAATATCAAAAACAACGTTTCTTAGTTAAAGGTGGTTTATTATGTTTATGGCAAATTGAACATAATAGAAATAATATTAAGTTCAACGATTGGATTGATTTAGATATTAAGTATATTGAAACTCGCTCATTATGGTTAGATACCAAGATTCTATTCAAAGGTGCTTGGATGGTACTATTTGATAGAAGTGGTGAATAATTAAATTTAAACTGTAGCCAAGAGGATAAAACTCTTGG
>CAVJGK010000100.1:0-5308 GCA_963648895.1 Lachnospiraceae bacterium
AACGAAGTGACCAGGTAGATAGTTATTCCTATAATACTGGCGTTCGTCTCCTTATTTTATTGGTGGAGCCTACGAGGTTCGAACTCGCGACCTCCTCCATGCCATGGAGGCGCTCTCCCAGCTGAGCTAAGGCCCCAATACCTATATAAGTATAGGTTATTTATTTAATTTGTCAATCGCAGATATTAATTTATTCGCACATTTTATGACATTGTCTTTACTTGTAGCCATATTGATACGAATAAAATTATCACCATTGGATCCATATTCTTTTCCATCAGATACTCTTAAACTAAAATTAGTTAATAAATAATTACAGAATGAGACACTATCCATATGTAAAGAGGATATATCCACCCATAATAAATATGTTGCATTAGATGGAACTACATATAATGATGGAGCGTTTTTATTTAACATCTCAATAAATACTTTTTTATTATCATAGATATATTCATTTAATTGATCTACCCATGCATCACCATCTTCATAAGCGCCAATAGAAGCTGCAATGGCAAAGAAATTAGGTTCTGCTACTTCATCTGTGTTTAAACCTCTCCATACTTTATG
Organism: Lachnospiraceae bacterium; assembly: GCA_963648895.1. Lineage (GTDB taxonomy): Bacteria > Bacillota_I > Bacilli_A > RFN20 > CAG-449 > UBA3210. Next base: position 571 of record CAVJGK010000100.1, read on the forward strand.
TCTTAGATAAGGATTTTGGACAATCGCACAGGAAGTATGTAAGCCTGCAAGATTAAAGGTTTTTCCAGGGCTTACTAATGTAATACCTATTTCTTTATTTATTTCATTAACGCTATAAAAAGGAACGTAATTTAAACCAGGGTTAACAAAGTCACAATGGATTTCATCTGAAACGACAATTACATTATGTTTCTTCGCTAAAAGGCCGATTTTTTCTAATTCTTCCTTAGACCATATTTTACCAATTGGATTATGAGGATTACATAAAATCATCATACTGGTTTGAGGGTTAGCCAACTTGTTATCCAAATCATCAAAATCAATATGGTATTCACCATTTTCATAAACTAAATCATTAGATACAATATTTCTACCATTATTAATAATTGAGTTATAGAAAATATTATAACAAGGTGATTGAATTAAAACATTTTCTCCAACTGATGTAAGTTTTCTTACTATCGAAGATAAAGAACAAACAACACCATTAGAAAAAATCATCCATTCTTTTTCGAAAGTATAATTATGTCTTCTTTGCCACCATGAAATCATAGTTTCAAAATATTCATCTGGAACAATAGAATAACCATATGCACCAATATCGACTCTTTCTTGGATTTTTTGTTTAACTCCAGGATAAGTTTTAAAATCCATATCGGCAACCCACATAGGTAATTCTACTTTCATATCATCATATTTAAGAGAATAAGTATTTTCTCTCCTTGCTAGTTCATCAAAATTATATTTCATCTAATCATCCACCTTAATTTCAACTTTAGACATATCGACATATTTAGGATCTAAGATTAATTCTTTAATACCTTTGGCATGGATATATCCACTTATAGGATTTTTAACAGAATCAATAACACTAGTTACTTCTGCATGAACATTAGAACATGATTCAAAACATAAATCAGTATTGATCAATTCACAATTGACTAATTTTAAGTTATCGATATAACAAAATCCTTGGTTAGATTCTATTTTACAATTAATAAATACTAAGTTTTTAGAATTCCATCCAATATATTCTCCAATGATGGTGGAATTTTCAACTACGACATTATCGCAGTTCCAAAAACTATCTTTAGAATTTAATATAGCGTTTTTTACAACGATGTTTTTCCCTCCATCGAAGCAATAATTACCATCTAAATAAAAATCTTCACAATAGACATCTTCTGCGTTAAAGCCTAGATAATCGCCTTTGGCTTTAACATGTTCTAATTTGATATTTTTACTATTCCATAAAGTTTCACTAGCATCAGAAAAATTAGAATTAATGACAGTGACTCCATCACATCTTCTAAATAATTTAGGTGCATCAATAACACTATCTTTAATTTCAATATTCTTTGTATACCAAATACCAGATCTTGACATTTTAAAGAAGTTAGAATTTGTTACTTTAATATTGTTAGAATGCCATAAAGGATATTTCCATTCAAAGCTACATTTATCTATTTCTACATCACGCGCAAATTTTAATGGTGATTCTCCATCATGAAATCTAGAAGAAATAATCTTTTTATCATGAATATCAAATAAAGCTCTTTCACCTTCAAAAGAACCATTTTCAATAATTTCTTTCATATTAATCCTCCCTAGCGTTACAATTTTATCATTAAGATAAAATATAATCAATCAACTCCATAAGTTTACACCCTCAAGTCAACTTTATGTCAATTGATTTTCTTCAATTTTTAAATTATCATTGAATAACTAATTATTATTAGTTATATTAAGTAGGATTTGAAAGAAGAAACTTATGACAAACGATATTTATATTACATCTATTACTACCAAATATAGAGCTAAACTCTATTCCAAATTTGTAAAAGCCATCTCTACATATTCTTTAATCAAAGAAGGAGATAAAATATGTGTATGTATCTCTGGAGGTAAAGACTCCATGTTAATGGCTAAATTATTTATGCAATATCATGAACATTCTGATATTAATTTTGAAGTTAAATATTTAGTCATGGATCCTGGATATAATCCTATCAATCTTCAAGTGATTAAAAATAACTTACAATTATTAAATATCCCTGCAGAAATTGTTAATACTAATATCTTTGATATTGCCAACTCCCGAGATAAAAGCCCATGTTTCTTATGCGCTAAATTAAGAAGAGGTGCTTTATATAACATTGCTAAAGAATGGGGTTGTAATAAAATAGCATTAGGTCATCATTACGATGATGTAATTGAAACTACCTTAATGAATTTATTAAATGTTGGTTCATTCCAAACAATGCTTCCTAAATTAAAATCAACTAATGTAGAAAATATGGAAGTAATTAGACCAATGTATTTCATTAGAGAAAAAGATATTATCTCTTGGAAGAATTATCACTCTTTAACCTTTATCCAATGCGCATGCCGTTTCACCGAGAATTGCGCGATTTGTGATAATGGCGGAGGAGGATCTAAAAGAGCCGCGACTAAAAAGTTAATCAAAGACTTATTAGAATATAATCCTCAAGTTGAAAAAAATCTCTTTAGAGCCACAGAAAATGTCATTCTTGATAAAGTATTAGGATATAAAGATGGCGATAAAAAAGTAAATTTCTTAGATAATTACGATGAAAAGTAATTATCTTTTTTTGTAGAAAAAAAGTTCCTACCGAAGTAAGAACTTAATATTAGAATTTAGTTTTCATTTCTTCTAAGAAAGTATCATCATCGAAATAATCAATCTTCATGGCATGACGAACTTCTTTTAAAGTTTGATTAGCTTTTTCATTAGCTTTAGCAGTACCTTGTTTTAAAACTTCATATACCTCATCTAAATGTTGTAAGTAATACGCTCTTTTTTCTCTAAATGGTTTTAAATAATCATTTAAGACATTGAATAAGAATCTTTTAACTTTCATATCGCCAAGGCCACCTCTTTGGTAATGGGCTTTTAATTCATCAAGATTCTTATAATCTGGTAAGTATTTTGCAAAGTCTTCATCTTTAACAAAGTTTTCTAAATAGATAAAAACAGGATTACCTTCTGTTTGTCCTGGATCTTCTACTCTTAGGTGGTTAGGATCTGTAAACATACCCATAATCTTCTTTTTTAAAGTATCTTCATCATCGCTTAAATAAATGCAATTATTTAATGATTTAGACATTTTTGCTTTACCATCTGTACCAACTAATCGATTGCTTGCTTCTTTTTCAGGAAGAACAATTTTAGGTTCGACTAATACTTCTCCATATACTGAATTGAATTTATGAACGATTTCTTGAGTTTGTTCAATCATTGGCATTTGGTCTTCACCAACTGGAATAATATTAGCTTTAAAAGCTGTAATATCACTTGCTTGAGAAATTGGATAAGTAAAGAATCCAACAGGAATCGATGTTTCAAATTCTCTCATCTTAATTTCATTTTTAACAGTAGGATTTCTTTGTAAACGCGATACTGTAACTAAGTTCATATAATACATATTTAATTCAGTTAAAGCAGGAACGCTTGATTGAACAAAGATATTAACTTTCTTAGGGTCAATACCAACTGATAAATAATCTAAAGCAACATTTAAGATATTATCTCTAATTTTACCTGGATTTTCTGCATTATCAGTTAATGCTTGAGCATCCGCGATCATAATATAGAATTCGTCAATATCATCTCTTGATTGTAATTCTACTCTTCTTCTTAAACTTCCAACGTAATGTCCTATATGAAGTTTACCTGTAGGACGATCACCTGTTAACATAATATTTTTCATAATTCACACCTCGTGTCTTTAATATTATATATTAATTATTAAATATTTTTCATCTTTAATTCTTAAATAATTTATTTTTATATCCTATGTGCTTTAAGCACACATATTTAATAAATAAGTTTATATCAATTTATATTATGATATAATCTACCTATAAAGGAGTTTTTATTATGGACAATATGTTTTCACTTAAAGGTAAAGTTGCTTTAGTAACAGGCGCGAATACTGGTTTAGGTCAAGGTATTTGTATCGCTTATGCAAAAGCAGGTGCAAAGGTAGTTGGAGTTGCAAGAAGATCTTGTGATGAAACTAAAGAATTAGTAGAAAAAGAAGGTGGAGAATTCTTCCAAGTAACTGCAGATTTATCTACTACAGAACCAATTGAAAAAATCATGAAAGAAGCAAAAGAAAGATTTGGTCATGTTGATATCTTAGTCAACAATGCTGGCATGATTTTAAGAGAAGATTCAGTCAATGTTACTGAAGAAGATTGGGATAAAGTTTTAAATGTTAACTTAAAATTTGTATTCTTCTTATCTCAAGCATTCGCAAAAGAATGTATCAAAGATGGTAGAAAAGGTAAAATTATTAACATTGCTTCAATGTTATCATACCAAGGTGGATTTAGAGTTGTCTCATATTGCGCAAGTAAATCCGCAATTGCTGGTATTACAAGATCATTATGTAATGAATGGGCATCTAAGGGCATTAACGTAAATGCAATTGCTCCTGGTTATATGTCAACAAATAACACTGCTGCAATTAGAGCGGATGAAGCACGTAATGAAGCTATCTTAGAAAGAATTCCACAAGGTAGATGGGGTCAAAAAGAAGACCTTATGGGTGGCGCTATCTTCTTAGCTAGTGAAGCAAGTGATTATGTCAATGGTTTCACTCTTGCAATTGACGGCGGTTGGTTAGCAAGATAATTTCTTATCAATCAAAGCATTTTAAAAGGGGCTGTTGAAAAACCTAAAAAATAAATAGGTTGGACAACAGTCCTTTTT
>CAVJGK010000101.1:0-5217 GCA_963648895.1 Lachnospiraceae bacterium
AAACCGCCTGAATATGTGGTGTATATGTTAAATATTATTTTAAATAATAAAGAGATTAATGATTTATTTAAAATGACTCCTTATTATTATAAATCTCCTGTTGAAGGAGTTAATAAATTAACTTCAATGGAAAAGTTAGAAACTAAGATTGCTTTTAAAATATTAGTGTATAAGAAAAAATAACAAGGTTTGACCTTGTTATTTTTTTGCGTGTTGTTCGTAATGCTTTTTGATGCAAGCAAATGTTTCATCAGATAAATCGTGTTCGATTTTACAAGCATCTTGCGCCGCGACTTCATCAGAAACTCCTAATTGCTTTAATAAAGTAGTTAATACTTCATGTCTCTCTAAAATGGAACTAGCGATTTTGTATCCAGCATCAGTTAAAGTAATGAAACCTGAATCATCGACATTAATGTAATTATTTTCTCTTAATTTTTTCATTGCAACGCTGACAGATGGTTTAGAAAAGTTTAATTCATGAGCGATGTCAATTGATCTAACAAAGCCTTTTTCGTGTTGGATGATAAGAATTCTTTCTAAATAATCTTCTGCTGATTCGTAAATGTTCATAGTTTTGCACCTCTTTTTTCTATTTTAACACGAACAAGAACAATTGAAAAGAATAAATCTGTTAGTTTTTGCTAACTTATTATTGAAAGTAGTATTATCCGTATGTATAATATTCTCAGTTAGAAAATACTAACCAAGAAAGGAATGAGATTATGCCACTTATTTTAGCTCCATTAAATAAACCAATGAAGGTTGTTAAATTATTATTAGATGAAAAAACTAAGAAGCATTTTGAAAACTTAGGATTAGGAGTAAATTCATCTATTGAAATAATTTCATCATGTGGAGGCAATGTTATCATCTTAGTAAAAGAAAGTCGTATCGCACTTGATAAAGATATAGCAAGTAAAATATTTGTTGCATAGGTAGCTATTTATGGAAAAGAAATTAAGCGAATTTGTTATTGGTGAAGTAGGTGTAATTATTAAAGTCGAAGGAGAAGGACGTTTAAGAAGAAGATTATTCGATATGGGCGTTACTCCAGGAGCAAAAGTTACTTTAGTAAAGAAAGCACCTCTTGGTGATCCAATCGAAGTTACAATTAGAAATTACGAATTAACATTAAGAAAAACAGAAGCTGAACTTGTAACTTTAAAACTAGAGGAGGGTGAAAATTAATATGAAAAGATTTGCTCTCGCAGGTAACCCAAACTGTGGTAAAACCACATTATTTAATGCCTTAACTGGTTCAACTGCACACGTTGGTAACTGGCCTGGTGTTACTGTTGATAAAAAAGAAGGCGTTTATAAAAAAGGTAAAGAACATGTTTCAATTATTGATTTACCTGGTATTTATTCTTTATCTCCTTATACAGATGAAGAAATTATTTCAAGAAATTATATTCTTGATGAAAAACCTGATTGTATCATCAATATTGTTGATGCAACTAACCTTGAAAGAAATTTATATTTAACTACTCAATTAATGGAAATTGATGTTCCAATGATTATCGCGCTTAATATGTGTGACGTATTAGAAAAGAACCAAGATTCTATTGATGAAAAAGCTTTATCAAAAGAATTAGGCCTTCCAGTAGTTAAAATCTCTGCATTAAAGAATGAAAATTTATCCTCTTTAATGGATGAAGCAATTAAAACAAGTGAACAAGAAAGAAAAGGTTCTACTATTCTATCTTCATTAGATTTAAATAAAGTTATTACTGAATGCAAACAAGCATTTGAAAAGAAGAATGTTTCAAATCCTTTATTCCATGCAGTTAAACTTGTTGAACTTGATGAAGTTGAAGTTAAGAATCATGAAGATTATGTTTCAATTGTTAATTCTTATAAAGAAACTTATAACGATGAAACATTTGGAAATGACTTTGAAGCAATCATCGCAGATGCTAGATATAAATATATTTCCGCACATTTCTCCACAACTGTTACAAAACACGAAGAAGAGAAAAATGAAGATGGTAGCAAGAAATTATCAATGTCTGATAGAATTGATAGAGTATTAACTAATAAATGGGCTGGTATTCCTATCTTCTTAGCAATCTTATTCTTAGTATTCCACTTCACATTCTCAGAAAATTTATTCTGGGCTGGATCAAATATTACATCTGATTCATTTGAAGGATCAATTTATCAAGGATTAATCTGGCATGAAGGTGGAGTTAACTCCCTTGGTGTTATCTTACAATCATTAGTTACTAACTTTACAGATTGGTTAAGTGAATTAGCTGGAACAGGTTTGGCTAATTTAAATGCACCTAACTGGGTACAAGGTTTCTTAGTTGATGGCTGTTTAGCAGGTGTCTTCTCTGTATTATCTTTCGTACCACAAATCTTATTATTATTTTTATTCTTCTCAATTATGGAAGATACAGGTTATATGGCTAGAGTTGCCTTTATCTTAGATAGAATCTTCCGTAAATTTGGTTTATCAGGTAGATCATTCATTCCTATGATTATGGGCTTTGGTTGTTCTGTTCCTGCTATGATCAACACTCGTACTTTAGCGGACGAAAAAGAAAAAATCGCAACTGTTAGAGTTATTCCATTCTTCTCATGTGGCGCAAAATTACCTATCTTAACTGCTATTGCAGGTGGTATTGCTGAATATTTTGGATTTAGCCATGTTGATTTAATTACTTATTCAATGTATTTAGTCGGTATGATTACTGCGATTATTGCTGTTATCGTTATGAGAAAGACTGAATTAAGCGGTGATGTTCCTCCATTTATTATGGAACTTCCTGCATATCATTTACCTCAATTTAAATCATTAATGATTCACTTATGGGATAAATTAAAACACTTTATTAAAAAAGCATTTACTATCATTTTATTATCTACAATTATTATTTGGTTCTTATCATCATTCCAATGCAATTGGACAATGTGTCCAGAACTATTAGACTCTGAAGGTAATTTTGTCTGTTACGATATTTCAAAATCAATCTTAGCAAGTATTGGTCAATTAGTACAACCATTATTTACTCCATTAGGATTTGGTTCTCAACTTGGTACATTTGGTTGGGTATTTGCAGTCGCAGCAGTTACTGGTTTAATCGCAAAAGAAAACGTTATTGCTACATTTGGTGTATTAGCAGCAACAGTATATGTTGCTTCTCATGCAGCAACAGCTGGTATTGTTCCTGATGAAATTGTTGAAATTGTTGGTGAGGAAGAAGGTATTAGCGCGGTTGTTAATATGATTGAATGTACAAATATTTCCTGGGCTGGACTTATTTCATTCATCGTATTCAATATGACAACTATTCCTTGCTTCGCAGCAGTCGCTACCGCAAAAGGTGAATTAACTAAAAAAGGATTCAAAAAGACAATCTTCTTCTGGATTGGCGTTAGCTATCTAGCGGCAACAATGGTCTTCTTATTCTTACTCCCAATGGCACAAGGCGGTTCATATTGGTGGAGTGAATTAATTGTTGTATTATTAATTGCTGGTATCTTCGGATTTGTATATTTCTACAATCACAGAGATTTTTTAAAGAAATTTAAGAAAGAAGCTTAATTAATATGAGCCTTATTGAAGTAATAGTTATTATTTGCACATTAGCATTTGTCTTAGGATATATTGGTGTTTACATTTATAAAAGAATGCATAATATTCCAACAGGTGATTGCTCAGTATGCAAAAAAAGAATGAACAAAATGGTTAAGAAATTACAAAAAGAATATCACAAACAAAACAAATCAAATTGTTCATGCGATTCTAACTGTTCTTGTTCAAATAAGTAATTTGTAACGTCTCATCTTAAATGGTGAGACGTTTTATTTACATTTGTAGTATTTTACGATAATATTTAATTAGGAAGTGAATGTATGAATATTTTTTATTGTTGCTGCGTATTATTTATGGTCGGAGCATTCGGCGGATGGGTATTAGAATTATTCTATCGTCGATATTTCTCCTCACATAAATGGATTAACCCAGGTTTCTTAGTAGGACCTTGTCTACCTTTATATGGATTTGGTGTCACAGGATTATTTTTAATATCTTATTTATTACATTTTGATACATGGTTTTCTTTACCAAGTTATGTTAATGATATTATTGTAATTGTCATTATGGCTATTACAATGACAGTCATTGAATATATAGCAGGCATTATCTTTATCAAAGGTATGGGAATTAAATTATGGGATTATTCTAAAAGATGGGGTAATATCCAAGGAATTATTTGTCCTTTATTTTCTTTGATTTGGGCATTGGTTGCAGTAGCGTTTTATTATTTATTTAGAACTCCTTGTTATTATTTAATATCTTGGTTTTCGCAAGAAACTGCTTCAAATGTTTGGTTCCCATTTGTTTTAGGAATATTTTATGGAGTATTTATTGTTGATCTATGGTATTCATGTCAACTTACTCACCGCATTTCTAAATTCGCAAAAGAGAAACATATTATTGTTAAATTTGAAGAATTTAAAGAAGAAGTTAGAAAAACAAACGATAAAGCAAAAGAAAAGATTCACTTTGTCTTGGCTCTATCTTCTAAAATACCATTAAGAGAACATCTTGAAATTTATATTAATGATGTAAAAGAAAAAATTAGTGATTTTAAAAACAAAGATGAAAATGAAAAGTAATACCGTGTGAAGGTATTACTTTTTTTCTTAGAATTCAATTTCTGATACACTTGGGGCAATGGTAGTTGCCCCAATAGAATCAATTAACATTCCACATGTGGCAGTATAAGTTACGTTATTAACTACTGCAGAATATTTAAAGACAGGGTTATTTCCATCAAATAAATTTCTAAAACTTGTGTTAGTGATTTGATTAAGGTAGATTTGACCTGTTCCTTTACTATAGTCTTGACCGTCGTCTTCTTCTACCCAAGTATAAGTTGCATAGATTGTCTTAATAAAGGTATTATGATTAATCGCAGAACTTGTTAAAGTATTAATATGTGTATCATCTACTCCGTAGATTTTAATATTATTGATATATAAATCGTAACCTGAGTGAGAGCCATTAATTCTTTCATATGATTCTGCGCTATTTTCAAATGCTTTTTGTAATGAAGTTAAGAATGTATCATCAAAGGAATATTTTTCCTTTGTAATGGTTTTGTCAACAGTTTTTGAACCGCCAGTTGTTTCTACCTTTACTGATCCTGCTAATTTTTCTCCTGCATTGGCTGTAACACTAGGAGTACAAGTTAATCTTTCTAC
>CAVJGK010000102.1:0-5208 GCA_963648895.1 Lachnospiraceae bacterium
GGTACATAATATATTCCTATAATACTGGTGTTCGTCTCCTTACCTTTTGGTGGAGCTAAAGGAAGTTGAACACTTACACTATTACCATGTTTCCTTTAAACTAATAAAAAAAGCCTGATATTTTCATATCAAGCTATACTATCATTTTGGTGGAGCCGACGAGGATCGAACTCGCTACCTCCTGAATGCAAATCAGGCGCTCTCCCAGGTGAGCTACGGCCCCAAAATATAAATGGTCGGGAAAACAGGATTTGAACCTGCGACCCCCTGTTCCCAAAACAGGTGCACTACCAAGCTGTGCTATTTCCCGATAGTAACTGGCGCGCTAAGCAAGAATCGAACTCGCAACCTTCAGATTCGTAGTCTGACACTCTATCCAGTTGAGCTATTAGCGCACAACACGCTTATATATAATATACCAACTGAATTAGTTTTGCAAGCATTTTTTTGAATTCTTGTTAACTTTTTTTAAAACTGGAGGCTCCTAACGGATTCGGACCGATGGTCACTGAGTTGCAGTCAGTTGCCTTACCAACTTGGCTAAGGAGCCAACAACCAGCGTAATTTATTCTACCATATAGAATTTATTTATCAACAATTATTTTCATTTTTTTGAAAATTTATGTTGCTAAAAGGAATTTAGATATTAATCCATTAAAATATTTTGGATTTTTTCTTCTATTTCTAATATATCAATATCATCAATACTATATTTAGATTTTAATTCTTCTTTATTAAATCCTTCTTGATACATTTCTTTGATAATATCAATGCAGATATCAATTACTAAATTAGGATCATATTCTTCTAAGATGGAATCAGGATAAGTTCTAATATGGACAGCATTAAATAATTCCAATGCTGAATCTTTATAAGAAGAAGGACATACTTCATCAAAATATTTTTTAGCTTCGATATATAAATCATTATCAAATGGTAATTTTAAATTGATTGGATTGATAGACATTTTACTTCCATCTTTATATATTTCAAATACTCCATCAACTTTTTGTTCCACTAATGAAAATATCGCTAAAGTCTTATATTTATAAGGTGTATCTTCTTTTAATAAAAATTCTTTGATTAAATCTAAATGCAATCTGATATTAGATGTAGAAAGATAATTTAAAGCTCTTATTATCTTTCCTTCTGTTTTAGAAAGTAAATAAGGTCTAAGTTTAGATTCATCAAATTTCTTTTCTTTAGTTTGATAAGCATCTAACATTTTTTGTTTTAATTCATTTAAAAATTCTTCTACTTCCATTGAAATGTAAGGAGCGTTTTTATAATGTTCAATCACGCTTAATACATTGCTTGGTTGTTCTTTCAAAGCATAAAACATTACATGGTTAGAAATAAACAAAACAGGATCTACTTTTAATAAATCTTGATTATTATCAATAAAGAATTTTAATTCATCTTCATTACCAGAAGAAATAATAGTATTCATTTGAGAAAATCTTTTTTCATTTTCTTTATTCATTGTTATCACCTTTTAATATTTTATTAAAATACTTAATCAATTTCAATTTTTAATTTATCGATATATGTCGATGTTATTTCATCTTCATAATTAAAAGAAACTATTTGATCATTATCATCGCGATAATAAATATTTAAAATACCATTATTATCAACATATAAAGTAAGGATAACTACTTTCTTTTTAGTTAAATCTTTTTTATCTATTTTATATAATAAGGTATTATTTTCAAAATAAGCATCATTGCCTTGTCTTAATTCAACAAAAGATTTAGTCACTACCATCTTAGAAGTAGTAGGAATACCATTATTTTGTGAAATTCTTTCAACTCCCATTAATCTTTCATTAAAAGATTTTATACTAGAAGTTAATACATCGATAATTAAATAATCTCTGCTAGAAGAAATAAATCCTAATCCATTTAAAGTATCTTCTTTATTTAAATAAACTATTTTATCTTTATTAAATAAGGATGATATTTCTTCTTTTATAAATGGAAGATTAAAACTTCCTCCATTAATAAAGATATAATCCATTTCATCAATAGAAAAACCAGAAGAAATAAGGGCATAGTTAATTTCTTGTTTAAGTGAAGAAATAATATCTTTAGATGCATTTTTAAATTCTTCTAAAGTAATAGAATAATTTAAATGTTTATTATTACCTTCTTCATCATAGATAAATGGAAGATAGAAAGTCGCGATATCATTTTTAGAAAGATCTGTTTTTACTCTTCGAGCCTCATTATAGATTCTTAAAACTTGATCATCATTCAATTTTAAATCTTCATCATCTTTTAAAACTTTTTCTTTCATTAAATCAACAATAATTTGATCTAAATCAATTCCACCAATTCTTCCGTTTTTAGATGAAGAAAAAGTTTCTATACCTCCATCAAAATATTCATTAACTGAGATGTCTAAATATCCTCCACCAAAATCAATCGATAAGAAATGTTTATTATAATCTTTACTATCTTTTAAATAATAGATTGGTCCTAATAATGATTCATTAAATAATTTTTCAATATTTAAATTGACTAACTTACCTGCATCTATGACCATTTTTCTTTCTTTAGAAGTAAATAAATTAGGAACAGATACATAAGCTTTTGTAATTTCATCTGAAATTAAATTTTCACCAACCATTTTTATACATTTAAAAATAAGGGCCATAATCTCTTTAGAAGTTATAATATATCCATTAATATCTCTTTTAAAATTATTGCCTAAATTAATCTTAATCGAATCAAAATAATTCTTATAATTAGAGGTTGATACTTTTAAAGCATCTTTAGCGCATAAGACTTTATTATCATTAATAAAGATTGAAGACAAAAATTCATCTTGTCCATTATCATCAACGATATGAATTATTCTACCATTAGAATATACGCATGATTTTATATAAGTAGTACCTAGGTCAATACATAAGATATTTTCCATTTAACGATGACCTCCAAGAAAGGCAAATAAATAAAATAAGCCATTGAATAATAAAATGCTTAAAATGAGCCATAAGATAATCTTTCCAAAAGAAAATTTAACGTATCTCACATTTCTATTATAACGATAACTTGACATAATTTTTTGATAGACTAAACGATAGAAAGATTGATATTGAAGATTGTTTGGTTCTAAAGACAACGCTTCTCTAATTTGATTTAAACTTGTTTCATAATCTTCTTTTTGATAAAGGATAAATGAGACAACAAAATAATATCTTCCATTACGACAATAAGAAGGTACTTCATTTAATATTTTTAAACTTGTTTCTAAATCACCATTGGAAGCCGCGACAATCGCATCGATAATTTGTTTTGAATCGCCCGGTTCTACTTTTAGTTCAATATAATCTCTTTGCCTATTGAAGTTATAGAAAAAATCGGCAAAATCAAAACCCTCATCAAAAGATTGTTGAGTTTGTTTTTGTTGGTAATTTGCTTGGTTAGATTGTTGATAAGAGTTTGAAGAATACATATTTTTCGATGGAGAAGTTAACATTTCATATGCTTCGTTAATTTCAACCATCTTTTTTTCATATTCTTTATTGCCAGGATGAAGATCTGGATGATATTTCTTCGCTAGAGAACGATAAGCTTTTTTTATTTCATCAGTCGATGCATCTTTGGAAACTCCTAAAACTGCATATGGATCACTTATCATGAATGTTCTCCTTATTAGTAAAGTCTTTTTAATTGTTTTAAACGTGTAATTGAATCAATATAATTGTTTTTACCTTGTAAATATAAAGCAATATCTTCTGAAGTAACTTCTAAATTATTAGGTGATTCAAAATAATTTAAATAATCATCTTTTATTGAATAGGTAGAATAAATATTACGTCTTATTTCAATAAATTCTTTAGAATTATCTTCTTCAAAATATGAATTAACATTATAATTCACTTCATTACTATCTTTAGTTTTAATAATTAATTCGTTTTTCATATTTATTCCTCCTCGACTAATGATATTTAAAAGCAAGATTGGTAAATAGAAAGTTAATTTGGAGTAAAAATGAGGTTAAAGGTAAAATAAATTTACTTTTCATTCACTAAATAATAATATAATGTTAACGAGGTAAGGAATTATGAGAATTTTAGTTGTTGATGATGAAGTAAATATTGTTAAACTTATTAAAACAATATTAGAAAAAGAAGGCTATGAAGTAGTCACTGCTTTAGATGGTGAAAGAGCCTTAGATATTTATTATGATGGTCATGTTGATATGATTATCTGCGATGAAATGATGCCTCGAGTTAATGGCAATGAAATGATTCGTGAAATTCGTTCAGAAGATAAAAATATTCCAATTATTATGGTTACCGCGAAAGGCTCTATTGAAGATAAAGCTTTAAGTTTTGAACTTGGCGTTGATGATTATTTGGTTAAACCTATTGATACACAAGAATTGATCATCAGAGTAAAAGCGGTCTTTAGAAGATTAAAAATTGTCACAGATAAAAAAATTCAAGTAAAAGATGTCTTAATCGATTCAACAACTAATACAGTTTCAAATACTAAAACAGGAGAGTCAGTTTCTTTAACTAAAACAGAATTTGATATCCTTTATAAATTATTATCCTATCCAGAAAAATCATTTACTAAATATCAATTATTTAATGAATTCTGGGGTGTTAATTCATACACTGATGAATCAATCATTAAAGTATTTATTTTAAAGATTAGAAAAAAGATCGAACCATTCCCAGAAATTGGTATTCAAACAATTATGGGTATTGGCTATCGAGGTATAAGAAATGACAAATAAAGCCAAAGAAGTCAAAAAGAAAATTAAGCGTTTTAATTCTCATTTTTTTCGTTTTCCAATCATCTTAATCATCTCAATCCTTTGTGCGATTTTATTAACTTTTGGTATCAATATGCTTTTAGTCTTATTCGATGTACCATTAGAAAAAATCGACACTCGTATATATAGTGTTTTAATTTTAGTATGTTGCTTTGTTATTTCACTTGCGACTTCTAGATTATTAACTAGAAATATGGATAAATTCTTAAAAGAAGAAAAAGAAGTTCTTCATGCGATGGGAAAAGGTGATTTTAGCAAAAAAATCACTGCCAAAGTAAGAGAACCTTACATGAAAGAAACCGCGGAAAATATTAACCTTGTCAATGAAGAATTAAATTCTATTTCTTATTTAAAAAAAGACTTTATTAGAAATTTCTCCCATGAATTTAAAACACCAATTGTCTCAATTAAAGG
>CAVJGK010000103.1:0-5196 GCA_963648895.1 Lachnospiraceae bacterium
ACCTAATTCATACATATCATTAATAGTATAAGTATATTTTATATCATTACTTTGGCTATAACATTTTGCCTCTTTTAACGCTCTTACAATTTCATCAATTTGAGTTTCTGCTACACCTAATTTCTTACCATTACTAGCTTTGGATCTATCTACATATGCTTGATATGCATTAGGTACAACAGATGTAACTTTCTCTCTAATTCTTAATCCTGGATAATCAGGATCAGTTAAAATAATTATCTTATAATTATGAGATAATTCTTCAATATATTTAAGTGTTTCACATGGAATATCTGACCCATTTGTAGACACTAAAATTGCATCTGTAAGTTTGGATAAAACATCGATATCTGTCTTGCCTTCAACAACAATTACTACTTTTTCGCTCATATTAATCAATCCTAAACAATCTTTTTCCATTATTATACGTAGTATATTCTATTTCACGTGAAACAATACCTCTTAATTCACCTATTTTGTCAAGTATTATTTTCAAATAATATGGATAGTTATTTTCACCCCTATGAGGGACTGGTGGAAGATAAGGAGAATCAGTTTCAATCACCATATTTTCTAATGGAACAAGTTTAGCCACTTCCTTAGGTGTAACGGCGTTTTTATAAGTGACTGGTCCATCAATACCGATATAAAATCCCATCTTCACATATTCTTTCATTAATTCAACACTGCCAGAGAAGCAATGTAAAACACAACCATATAATGGTTTATATTTTCTTAATATATCAAATGTATCTCCATCTGCATCACGAGCATGAACAATAATTGGTAATTGTAATTCATTCGCGAGTTTAATTTGTTCAATAAAATATTCTTTTTGTTTGGAAATAGTTCTTTCATCTTTAATCCAATGTTTATCTAAACCTATTTCACCAATGGCTTTTATTTTATTTGATGAAGATACTAATTTTCTTAATTCTTCTATACCATCACTTAAAGATATAGATTCAATTTCTTCTGGATGAATACCAACCGCGGCATAAATTTCTTTATATTCTTCGGCCAGTTTAACTGCCTTAATAGAATTAGGAATATTATCGCCTGGAATCATCATTAAAGTAACACCTTGTTCAATACAAGATCTAATTACTTCATCTTTATTTTCATATTTATCATCGTATAAATGGCAATGAGTATCAAATATCATATTATTTACCTACGCAGAAACGAGAAAATATTTCTTCTGTTAAATCAACTTTAACTTCTTCACCTAGAATTTCTTTTAAAGCATCATAACTTGTTTTAATAGAAGTAGAGATTAAATCTAAAGATATACCCATTAATGCTTCTTGTTTAGCGTTGATTAAATTTTCTTTTGCTTTATTTAATAAACCAATATCTCTAGAAGAAGTTAAACTTGGAGTTAAAGCATTCATCTTATCTAATGAATATAATTTGCTTAAAGCACCAGTTAATGCTTTAATATCATGATTAATACAAGAAATATAGATTTCTTCATCATTAGATTTATTTTCTTTTAAATCGTCTTTGTTATAGACAATAAGTCTTTTTTTATCTTTTGTATATTCTAATATTTCATTATCTTCAGGAGTGATATTACCTTTTTCTAAGACAACGATAACTAAATCTGCATTATTAATAGTTTCTTTAGATTTATTAATACCGATTTGTTCTACTACATCGTCTGAATCTCTAATTCCCGCCGTATCAAGAAGATTAACAATTAATCCATTTAAATTGATTTGTCCTTCAACAATATCTCTAGTAGTTCCTGGGATATTGGTTACAATCGCTTTATCTTTACCTAATAATTCATTTAATAAAGATGATTTACCGACATTTGGTCTACCAACTAAAGCTACGTTAATACCTTCGACAATTAATTTAGATTTTTCACCTTTAGAAATTAATGAATCTAAAGTAGAGATTAATTCATCCATTTCATTGATAATCTTATCATTAGTTACTTCTTCAATATCTTGATATTCAGGATAATCGATATTTACTTCAATGTTTGATAATATATCCGCGAGTTTTGTTTTAATAGGATCTAATAAAGAAGAAGTTTCTCCACCTAAAGAATATAAAGATAAAGTCTTAGCTTCTTTTGTTTCTGCATTGATCAAAGAATTAACAGCTTCTGCTTGGACTAGATCAATTCTTCCATTATAAAAAGCACGAGAAGTGAATTCTCCTCTTTCTGCCACTCTTGCGCCTTTAGAGATAATTAAAGAAATTATTTCATTCGCGATTAACATGGAACCATGGCAAGATATTTCAATAACATCTTCACCAGTAAAAGATCTTGGTCCTTTGAAATATGTAAGCATTACTTCATCAATAATTTCTTGATTATCTTTAATATGTCCATAATAGACATAATTAGGTTTTTCTATTTTTCTCGAGAAGATACTATTACCAATTTCTAAAGTATGTTCTCCACTTATTCTTATAACTGCAATTGCCCCTTTTAAAGGTGGGGTAATTAATGAAACGATACAATCAAACATTCTTCTTTACCTCTCTTAATAATTATATATTAATTAATATAATAACAAAAAAAGAAAAAGGAAGAAATTAATCTTCCCTTACTTCTTCAACGTTTTCAACGTAGATAATTTGAATTTGTCTTTCTTTACCAACACCTGTTGATTCAGTTCTAATATTTGGCATATTAGTTAAACAGTTGTGGATTGCTCTTCTTTCATCAGAAGGCATAGGATCAAGAGTGACATTTGTATGAGTCTTTTGAACTTCATGAGCAAGTCTACGTGCCATTTTAGTTAAACGATCATATTTATCATCTTTATAACCATTGATATCGAGTAAAACTCTATATCTATGTTTGAAGTGATTTGAAATAGCAATTCTTGTTAATTCATTTAATGATTGAAGTGTAGTACCATTTTTACCAATTAAGATTGGGTTGTGGTCTGAATCAATTTTTAAACGAATGATATCATCTTTAATAGATGGAGTTACTTTTGCTTCAACTCCTAATGCTTCTAAAGCATCTTTTAAATAATTTTGAGAATATTCAATAACATCAACAATTGTAAATACTTCAATTTCAACATTATTTTCTTCTTCGACTACTACTTCATAAGCTAAATCAGCTTTGTCGACATATTCTTCTTTTGAAGCAATTTCTAATGCTTCATCTAAACTATTACCTTTATATCTCATAATGCACCTTCCTATTTATTCTTTTTGTAATCTTTACCATATTTGTGTTTTAACATCATATTTTCATTAATCTTATGTGTTAAGAAGCTTTGACCTAATGAAATTAAAGCTGTAATGAACCAATAAATACACATTGCGATTGGTAATGATAAACCCATGAAGATAACCATGATAATCATGATGTAGTTCATCCATTTCATAGTCTTCATTGATTGTTCTTGTGCAGGGTTCTTATTTAATTTAGGAGCATCTCCTGCTCTTTTCTTTTGTAACCATTGAGGTATCTTCATTGATAAGAATTGAGAAACTGCCATTAATAAGAAGATAATCCAAGCAACATACCATGGACCTGACCAGTTGAGTAATGAAGTTGATGTTGTAGCAGCGAGTGATAAACCAAAGATTGTACCACTCATTAAGATTGATGAACCTTGCATAGCAGCCCAAACTGCGATGAAGATAGGGAATTGGAAGATTAAGATAATAAACATTCCAAATGGATTAATCTTATATTTCTTATATAAAGCCATTTGTTCTTGAGCGAACTTTTGCTTTTCGTATTGGTTAGTTTGGCTATTTGGATATTTAGCTTGAATCTTTTGAAGTTCAGGTTGAATCATACTCATTCTACCTTGAGCCATTGTTTGTTTAAATGTTAATGCCATTAAGACACCTCTGACAATTAAAGTAACAATGAAAATCGCAAGTAATGCACCAAATCCGCCTAAAGCAGTGAATGCAGTAGTTAATGTATATAATAACCATGAGATTGGATATACTAATAAACCTTCAATTAAACCTAAGCTCCAAGCATCACCCCAAGATTTACCTTCAACAACAATACCGTTGTATGATTGAGTAACTGGTGAAATACATGTAGTCTTTGCATTGACTAATGTATTGAAAGTTGATTTGTATAATGAGATGTAGTTGCTATCTGGTGCATATTCAACACCAATTTCATCTTTGAAACTTTTAACCCATCTATCATAGTTATACCAAAGTTCTTGTGTACCATCATAAGTTTCTGCACCTGCGAATAAAGCAACAGCACGAGCATATGAGTGATCATATAAATCTAAATTTTCATTATATGGAGCAGTGCTTGCATAATAGCTATCTAAACCAGTTGCATATTCTTCAATCTTTTCTTCCATATAAGTGTAGAATGTTTCAGTAGGAACTAACATTCCTTGATTTTTTGCACTTGTATAGATTTCCGCGGTCTTTGCATAATCTTTATATACTTTTTCTGTATTATCATCATTTTTTGCGTTTTCTGATGAATACATCATTTGAGCTTTATCATTAACGCTACAAAATGATTTAGTACATGAAGTTAAAGAGCAAGCCATTACCACGAAAATGCCAATGAATAATAAGGCCTTTTTAATTTTCATTTCCGATCCTCCGATTTATTTTATTGATTAAAATTGATAACTCATTTTTATTAGTTGCATAATCGTTACTAAGATATGCTTTCTTAACAATTATACAATAGTCAATATTCTTATCAAAGTTAATTACATCTTTCGCCATCATACGGATTTGTCTTCTGATTTTATTTCTGACAACTGCATTACCTAATTTCTTAGAAGCAGAGATTCCGACTCTAGCGTGGTCTATTTCGTTTTCTTTGTAGTAACAAACAAAGCATCTATTACTCAAAGATTTATTTTCATGGATGACTTTTTGGAAATCTTGATGTGTCTTAACACGATATTTAATTTTCATAATTCATCCTCTTTCTTGATTTTAAAAAAACCGCTACTGAATATAGTAACGGTTTTAGCTTTACTTATGCAGTAAGTTGTTTTCTACCTTTTGAACGGCGTCTTGCTAATACTTTTCTACCGTTAGGTGTTGCCATTCTAGCACGGAAACCACAAGTGTTCTTATGTTTTCTTTTACTAGGTTGATATGTTCTTTTCATTTTTATAACCTCCGTTTACGTTCTATACGCGATAAAATTATATATATTATTTATATAATAAGTCAACAAAAGAATGCTTTTTTTAATAAAAAAATCAA
>CAVJGK010000104.1:0-5159 GCA_963648895.1 Lachnospiraceae bacterium
AGTGGCGAAGGTATCCGTAAGGACAGAATAGCGAGCTGCCGGGCTTTTTTTTTGCATTTTTACTTTTTATTAACTAGGCAAGATTTTTTACATGTGTTATCATATTAATAATCAAAATATTCGAAAGGAGTGAATCTAATGTTAATTAAATTTTGGGAAAAAATGAAAGAGTCATTAACTTCAATTTTGCCAGTTACTGTCCTTGTTTTAATTTTAAATTTTACTCCATTGCTTAATCTAACATCTGGAGAATTATGGGTATTTATTTCTTCAGCTATTTTATTGATTATTGGTATGGCCTTTTTCAATTTAGGTGCAGATATGGCAATGAGTCCAATGGGAAAACATATTGGTTCTTCGTTAATGAAGACTAAAAAAGTACCTCTTATTTTAGCGATTTGCTTTATTATGGGACTTTTAATTACTGTTGCAGAACCTGATTTAAGCGTTCTTGCAGGACAAGTTGAAAAAGTTATTAACGGACAATTACTTATTTATACTGTTGGTATCGGTGTTGGATTATTCTTAATGTTCGCGATTATTAAAATCATCTTTAAGAAGGACTTATCAAAACGATTAATGTTATTTTATATGTTAATGTTTATGATAACATCGATTGTATGTGTTAATGGTAAAGAAGGATTCTTACCTTTAAGTTATGATTCAGGTGGTGTTACTACAGGTCCAATTACAGTTCCATTTATTATGGCATTAGGATTAGGTATTGCTCAATCTGTTGGTGGTCGTGAATCAAAAGAAAATTCATTCGGTTTAGTTGCTTTATGTTCAATTGGACCAGTATTAGTTGTCTTATTATTAAGTTTAACTACTTCAGGTAGTATTGATTATGAAATACCTTCTGGATATACTATTAATCCAGAAACAATTGGAATGACTATTTTAACTACATTAGGAAGTACTGCAAAAGAAGTCGCAATTTCTTTAGGATTAATTTGTGTATGTTTCTTAGTTATTAATTTCATTTTTATTAAACTTCCTTTATCTAAGTTATTACAAATCGGTTATGGTATTTTAATTACTTTTGTTGGATTAGTTATATTCTTAGCTTCTGCAACATTAGGATTCATGCCTGTTGGTTATAAATTAGGTACCGAACTTGCTAAGGCATCTTCTATTTGGGTTATTATTATTGGTTTTATTCTTGGTATGGTTGTTGTTTTAGCCGAACCTGCAGTCCACGTTTTAACCAAACAAGTTGAAGAAGTTACAACTGGCGGCGTTAGTAAGATGCAAATGTTAATTTCTTTATCAATTGGTGTTGGTATTGCTTTAGGATTATCAATGATTAGAATTGTCTTTGATTTTTCAATTCTTTATTATTTAATTCCAGGTTATTTTATTTCCTTAGGATTATCTTTATTTGTACCTAAGGTTTATACAGCGATTGCATTTGACTCAGGTGGTGTTGCTTCTGGTCCATTAACTTCAAGCTTCATTCTTCCTTTAGCGATTGGTGCTTGTTATGTATTACAAGGTGAAAGTAGAATTCTCTATGATGGATTTGGTATTGTTGCGATGGTCGCGATGACTCCATTAATCACTATTCAATTATTAGGTTTTAAATCTATTATCACAGAAAAGATTGTTCAAAAACGTCGTACTAAGAAGATTCTTAATGCAGATGATGAACAAATCATTTATTTCTAGGGAGGTATATTATGGCAGAAAATATAATTAAAAAGACTATTGAAACTGTTGAAGAAAAAGTCCTTCCTAAGGTTGAAAGTAAAACCAAAGAAGATAAAGATCGCTTAACCGCACCTATTAAGTTAAAAATCTTGTTTACTATTGTTGAAAGACAAAAAGCAGATTTCATCATGAGCGCACTTGAAGGATATGATGTTAACTTCCAAACAGTTATTTATGGTAAAGGTACTTCAACTTTAACTAGAAACTTAGTTGGTTTTGAAACAAATAACAAAGCAGTTATTATTTCTATTGTTCAAGCTAATAGAGTAAAACAAATTCTTGCAGCTTATGAAGATAAATATTTTAAAACAAGAAATGGTAAAGGTGTCGCCTTTACAGTTAGTTTAACTAGCGTCATTGGTAAAATGACCTACAACTATCTAGCAAATCTAGGAGGTAGATAATATGGCAGATGAAGAATTAGATAAAAAAAGTGAATTCCAATTAATTATTGCAATTGTTAATTCTGGCTTCTCAGATCAATTGATGGATGCAGCAAGAAATGCAGGTGCAAGAGGCGGAACTGTTTTAGATGCTAGAGGTACTGCAAGAGAAGAAGCAGAAGCTTTATTCCATATTGCTTTCCACCCAGAAAAAGAAATTGTCCTTATTCTCGCAAGTGAAAATATTAAAGATGATATCTTACATGCAATTTATAAAGAAGTCGGTCTTGGTACACCAGGACAAGGCATTTGCTTTTCTGTTCCAGTCGATGAAACGGCAGGCTTAAAAAAAGTCAAACAATTAGTTGAAGAAGAAAGTAAATAAGTATTAAAAATCTTAGATTAATTCTAAGATTTTTATTTATAGGAGGTTTTATGGCAAATTCTAAATTTTTATTGGATAATAAGTCAAATTGCCAAGAATTAGTTAAAATCCTTGGAAAAGATTATAAATATGTTTCTATATTAGGTTGTGATGTAAAAGGTGTTAGTATTATGGCTAATAAATCTACATCATCAATCAGTGATAATAACTTTGATAAACAACTTGGATTTGTTGTGAAAATGAGTAATGGAAGGGGATTTTATGAATATTCATTTGATTCTTTCCCTTCCAATATTCAAGAATTTTCATCACATATTAAACAAGCTATCAAAGTAGATGATTCTTTATTAGATATTGAAGTATATAGCAAAGATGTCGAAGAAGAAAAATTGGAAAAAGATTTTGTTCGTGAATCAGATTTTGATTCATATACAAATGAAGAATTACTTGCATTTTGCAAAAAATTAGTCAAAAAAGCATTAAACAAAGATGAACATTTAATCAATGTTAATTGTTCCATTCAAACTTTTGAAGTTTCTAAAATCTTTATTTCTAAAAATAAGAACTTAAGCCAAAATTATACTTGGGTATATTCTAACTTATTTGGTTTTTATTTAGGAGATAATAAAAAAATGGCTCGTTCAAGAGTAAGCGTCAATTCCAATATGATGAAAGATGTAATTAAATTCTTACCTACCAAGATTGATGAATTAATTATTAAAGGTAAAAATCTTTCTAATGCAAAAGTTATTACTCCTGGCATTTATGATGTAATTACTCATCCAACCATTACAGGATTAATCGCTCATGAAGCATTTGGCCATGGCGTTGAAATGGATCAATTTGTTAAAGATAGAGCCCTTGCTAAAAAGATGATTGGTCAATATGTTGCTTCACCTTTAGTCAATATGAAAGATGGAGCGAGTTCGACTTTCTCCGTATCTTCTTATTTCTTTGATGATGATGGAGTTTTAGCGACTGATACTCAAATTATTAAAGATGGAATTTTAGTTACTGGTATTTGTGATTTAGTTTCTTCAAGAGAACTAGATTGTACTCCAACAAGTAATTCAAAAAGACAATCATATAAACGTAAATCATATACAAGAATGACTAATACCTTCTTTGAAAAAGGTAATGATAAATTAGAAGACATGATCAAATCTATTAAACATGGTTATATGTTATTTGAAACAAATAATGGTATGGAAGATCCTAAATCTTGGGCTATTCAATGCGTTTGCCAATACGGCAGAGAAATTATTGATGGTAAATTAACCGATAATTATGTGACACCAGTTGTTATGTCAGGATTTGTTCCTGATTTATTAAAATCTATATCCATGGTCAGCGATGAAGTAGAAATTATCGGCGCGGGAGCTTGTGGTAAAGGTTATAAAGAATGGGTAAGAGTCTCTGATGGAGGCCCATATTTGAAAGCAAGGGTGAAATTAAGCTAATGGAAAAAATAATTAATTTATTAAAAAAATATGATGAAATATCTGATTATCGCATTATTAATGAAGATGTAGATAGTTATGAATTATTCTTTGTTCATGAATCTTTAGAAACAGTCAGAGCCACTTCTACTTCAACTTTAGAAGTTACTGTCTATGTTGATTTTAAGAGCTATAGAGGTAATTCGACTTTTTCTATCAATAATTCTGATACAGATGAAAGCATTTCTTATAAGATTGAAAACGCCATTAATATGGCTAAATTAATCACTAATAAGAAATATAAATTACCAAAAAATGAAGTTATCGATGAAACATTAAAATCTAATTTTAGTGATTATGAAGTTAAAGTTTTAGGCGCGAAAATGTTTGATATTTTAAAACAATGTTCATCAAAAGTAAAAGGACAATTAAACGCAACAGAAATCTTTATTTATAAGACTTCTACTCATTTAATAAACTCTAAAGGCATTGATAAAAAATGCATTAAATATTCTTCAATGATTGAAACAATTCCTACTTATGATACAAAAAATGATTCTGTTGAAATCTATACTCAATTGAATTTTACTTCCCTTGATGAAAAATGGTTAAAAGAAGAAATTTCTCAAGCTTTAAAAGATGTTTCATCTAGAGCAAGGGCAAAAAAATTAGATCAAGAAATTGAATGTAATATTATTTTAAGACCAGAAGAAATTTCCCAAATTATTAGAAGCTATGTTGAACAATTAAATTATGGAACTATTTATAATAAATATAATATTTTAAATGTTGGTGATGATATTCAAAAAGATTCTTCTGGTGATAAGTTAACAGTATGTGTTTTAGGACAAATGGAAAATTGTGCATCAAGTCGATTATTTGATTATGATGGAATTACTTTAAAAAAGAAAACATTAATTAAAAATGGTGTTTTAGTTAATACCTATGGAAGTAATACTTATGCACAATATTTACATAAAAAGCCTACAGGTGATTTAAATTTAATCTCTTTAAATAAGGGAAGTAAATCAATCAAAGAATTAAAGGAAAAACCTTATTTAGAATGTGCATCTTTTTCTGGTTTACAAGTTGATTTAATGAACGATTATGTCGGTGGAGAAGTCCGTTTAGCGTATTATTTTGATGGTAATAAAGTTACACCTGTTACTTCTTTATCAATATCTGGTAAATTATCAGAAGTAATTAAAAATATAACTTTATCAAATAAAATAACCACAGTTG
>CAVJGK010000105.1:0-5132 GCA_963648895.1 Lachnospiraceae bacterium
GTACCAGTTAACAACAATACATCATTAAGCTATATTTCTAATCCAAATTCAATTTGGGATGCTGAGGTAGTTTTTATTGATGAATTAAATAGAACAAAACCAGAATTACAAAATAAGCTTTTTCCGATTGTCTATGATAAGAGAGTGCAAGGAACAAATTTAACTAAGTTAAAATATCGTTGGGCTGCAATGAATCCACCTAACAAAGATGACGATGATGAAGATGAATTATCTTATATTGGTGCAATGCCCTTAGATCCTGCATTAGCAGATAGATTTCCATTTATCATTGAAGTGCCTACATGGGATGAATTAAATGACGCAGATAAAAAGAATATGTTATTCGATAACCACTTAGGAAAACATGAATTCCCAGTAGATATATATGAATTAATTAATAAAACAAAAGATTGTTATAAGAGTATTATGGAAACAAGCAAAGAATCAATTTCAAAATACATCATCACTTTAATGGAGTTGTTAAAGAATTCATTTGGCTATTTCTCTGCTAGAAGAGCAACGATGTTGGAAGATTCACTAATTTATCTTTTTGCAGCTTCCAAAGTACTAAATGAACATTTTAAATTAGACACATCGTTTCATAACGTAGCTTATCTTCATATTCAAAACACATTGCCTAATATCGCGAATGAAGTAATTGATAAAACCCTTTTAATGAATATTTGCCAACAAGCACTTAAGTTAGCGAATTTAGACGAATCAATTGAAAAAGATATCTTGTTGATTTCAGACCCAATTGAAAGACTCAAGGTTCTAATTAAAAACAAGAAAGTAGTAGATGTTGGAATTGTCAATGATACGATAACCACTTCTTTAAGCGAAATTCATGAAAACAAGATTAGAAGGGCGATGGCTTTATTTGTTTATCTTTCATTTAGAGCCAACTCTAATATTCACGCTGCAGTGATGGAAACATTGGCTAATGAAATTAGACCAGTATTAGAAACAAAAAGTCACACCTCAATGGAAGTTTTAAGAAAAAAGAAATGTGCTGATGCCGTTGTTTCTTTGATGAATAGCGTTCCATCAGATAAAAAATATAGGAAATATTTAAACAATTACCTTTGTTCTTATTTACCTGATAAATATTTAAGTGAAGATGAAATAAAATCATTATTCATGTTCTTTGTTAACACATGGGAGGAACTTAATTTATGAGTGAATTATTAAATAACATGTCAGCTCCTCCAAGAAGTGAAGTTAGATTTGAGCAAGAACAATTAAAAAAATACATTGCTTTTAATCCAATTACATTAGCGAATCTTCTTGGAGATAGTGATATAGCCATAAAAGACTTATGTAACAAAGTCAAAGATTATGTTAGTGAGCATCCAACTATTGAGACAATTATAGAAAAGCCAACTGGGTATATGATTGGTGAAGTTGTTACTTTGAATGGTGAGATTAAGTTGACCAAAGAGCTTAATGATATGTTGAATCGATATAAATATGTCGAATGTGACAATCTAGAACTTTTAATAATGGTTTTATGTTCCACAGTTGGTGATTTATACATTCCTAATAGAACGCTTAGTTTTGAAAGCACTAAGTTTGATAAGATTCTTTTGTTTCCAGAAAGTGAGGTAAATTCATGAGTGATATAGATGACATTAAAAGAAGATTATTCTCTGTTATTCCCACCAGTTCTCTTCATATGATTGAGTTTCTTAAACTAATGGATATCCGATTTGTGGAAGAAGAAACGAAATCTGCAGCAGTGACATGCACATCTAGACCAGAATTATTATTAAACAAGGACTTTGTAGACACATATTGTAAGACTGATGAGCATTTATTCATGCTTGTTATGCATGAACTTTATCACATCATCTTAGGCCATACTCATTTGTTTAAAAGACACACTGACATTGATAACATTGCTTTTGATGCTGTAATCAACGCCATCTTGTGTCGCATGTTTCCATGCGAAGAGTATGTTTCTTTCTTTACATCCATCAACAGCGACGAAGACTTTCCAGGCTGCATACTTAGACCTATAGGAAATAAAACACCAGTGAAATATAACCCTGTTCTTAAAAATCTCTATTACACAAATACTGGTACTTACTATGAGGTTTATGAGTGCATTACAAACGAATTAGAAGAAATGCTTGAGAACGGTCAAATCAATTATGTTCTTTTAGGTAACCATGAGGATAATAACGATGATATGAACAATCCTCTTCTTAAAAAAATGCTTGACAAAGTTATCTCTAAATGGACTCAAGAGATGCTTGTTAATGGAAGAGATTTGGGTGGAGAATTAGAAGATAAAACTATTGAATTTGCGAAAGTAGAAAGAATTGCACAAAACAAGATGAAAAGATTATTAAGGAAATCTGGAGTTATACAAGGAAGTGTTTCAAAAAGAAAAATGTCAATTCAATATGTGAAAGAAGATGCAACTTTGGTTACTCCTGATTATAAAGATAGAACCCTATTAACTAAATCAATCATTTATGAGCAACCGCTTCTTTATAATTCTTCACTTATCAATTCAAAGATTGTTAGAACTAGCAACGCTCAATCATTAGTTTATTTGGATGTATCTGGTTCAGTTGTAAGTGATATCAATCATTTTGCTCCATTATTGTTAAAGCCTTATAAGAACAAGGAATGCTTGTTGTTTGCTTTTTCAACAATAGTAGTGCCAGTTTCGTATCAAGATTTTAAAAAAGGAAATTATAAATCTACTGGTGGGACATCATTAAATGCTATCTTTGAACATTATTTTTCTTTACCTAAAAAGAAACAAACCCAAAAGGTGCTTATTTTAACTGATGGGGAAACAGGTAAGGTAGCGGACGATTATTATCAAAAAATCAAGCAACAAAAAATAGAAGTCTATTGTGGATTATTTGGTAGATATACAAAAAACGACATGTCTAATATAACAAAGTATTTTGAGGAGTTTTAATTATGATTTTAGTAGCAGAATATGTATCCCATGGTCATCCAGATCGTTTATGTGACGCAATTGTTAATAACATAGTTAATTATGTTGTATCTAAAGATAAGGATGCTCTTTGTGAGTTGGAATGTGCTGTTCATACGAACAAAGTCTTTGTCGATGGAAGAATAGCGGCTGGCAAGAACGCTATGGTAATCAATCACGACAAAATTAAAGAGATAGTTAGACAAGTATATAAAGATGCTCATTATGGTGAACGATATATTGCAAATGGAACTAGGTATGATAGATGTTGGCATCCTTATCCAGAAGAACTTGAAATAATTTTAGATGTCTGTATTGAAAAACTATCTGACGATGAAAGAGAATTACGACAATATAGTGATGATCAAAACATTGTCAACGGATATGCATTAAATTCGCCTTCCTCTGATTATTTACCTGTTGAACATTATGTCGCCATAAAGATAGGAGAAGCTTTTTCAAAAGAAAGCCATTATCATGGTCCGGATTTTAAGGTGTTAGTCCAAATCGATAAAGAAAATAATAACTTAAGTTGGCATCGGTTGACAATCAGCGCTCAACATCATAGAGATGAGAACTATAATAAGTTCTTTGGAAATTTTAAGTCTTGCATTGATTCGATTTTAGAAAGACTATTTTCTAAAACCACATGGAACTCCTTATCAAAAATTGATAATAGTTGTTTTTATTTAAATGGTGCTGGTGATTTTGTGCAAGCTGGACCTGAAGGAGATAATGGATTATCAGGTAAAAAGCTTTGCATTGATTTTTATGGTCCAACAGTACCTCTTGGCGGCGGGGCAATCTATGGTAAAGACCCACATAAAATAGATGTTTGTGGTGCATTAAGAGCTCGCGAACTAGCTGTTAATTTAGTTAAAGAATATGGATTTTATAGTGTTTTTACCACATTGGCATGGTCACCTGGCGAAAAGGCACCATATATTATTGAGGCTTATGAGATTGATGAGTTTGGCACAAAATTCAAACTTGACGACTCTTTGTTGCCGGCTAGAGATTTTTTCTCTATTGAATGCATAAATAATGACCTTAATTTAGGTGATAGGAAAATTACATCGATAAGAGATATTAAATAGTAATTCAGTTCGACATTAAGTTTGTCGAAATGACTTAAGTACAAGGAGGATTATTTTATGTTAGATAGATTAACTTTAAAATTTTGGAAACCATTCTTCAGGAAAGTTAAAATCGATGATGGTTGTCCTATAAAGGTTGTTTATGGATGTAAAGAAGGTAAAACGTCTATTATTTATGATGATATAAGCAAAGCTAAAAACGTTTTAG
Source organism: Lachnospiraceae bacterium (assembly GCA_963648895.1). GTDB lineage: Bacteria > Bacillota_I > Bacilli_A > RFN20 > CAG-449 > UBA3210. The sequence continues at coordinate 4,262 of CAVJGK010000105.1, forward strand.
TTTATGGCACAACTTGTAGTGGCAAATCAGTCTTTTTACATGTTTTCATTAAAGGGGCTTCTATGTTCAATAGTGTTGAAGATGTAAGACTTGTTTTAGTTGATACCAAAAGGGTGGAATTTAGTCAATACAAGAATAATGAATTATTACTTTGTCCTATTATTAATAATGGTGATGAATTACTAATTAAGATTAATAAATTAATTGATGGGTGTAACAAAAGGAAAGAAATGATTGGAGATAATGATTTTGAAACCTTAAGAAGGCAAAATAAGAAGCTTTTTCCATATATTTTGCTTGTTATTGATGAATATGCAGATATAGCAAACAAAGAATTAAATAAAGCTTTATTAGAACTTATGAAAGATGGATTTAAATATGGAATCCATGTCGTTTTATCAACACAAACTATTAGTGGATGGGTAGCGGATGTTGATTTCTTCGAATCTTTTAAAACAATTGTATGCCAGTCCAATTATGATGAAAAAGAAACCCTTGCATTAATTGGAGATCATATTGAACTGAATGGTGGTGGTGACTCTTTGGCTCTTCGCGATGGAGAACTAATCAGAACCCAAGGACTTTATACTTCCTAGAATTATAAATGATAAAATAATTCTCCACTTTCAATTCATCCTGGAAACAAGTCGGAAGTTAATGGTATTGGTTATAAAACAAATATTTAGTATTTAGCTTTCCTATAAGGAATAACAACAAGATTACAGATAAAAGATTAAATAGTTTAAGAAAATATATCTCTAAAATATAAAATATCTGTTAAAATTAATTTAATTAGAGATATAATAAATGATTCAGTAAGTGAGGTAATTAGTTTATGACAAATAATGAAAAATTTAGAAAAGAAGTTAGA
>CAVJGK010000106.1:0-5103 GCA_963648895.1 Lachnospiraceae bacterium
TTGTAATATTGTTATGCACAATAACGATATTAATGAATTAAAAGAATATTTAATTGCTTTAGATAATATTGGTGTTGATGCGATTATTACTTCTTCTTTATATATGGTAAAACTCGCAAAAAAATATACTTCTTTAGAATGTCATATCTCTACTCAACAATCAATTATGAATAAAAAAGCAATTGACTTTTTTATCTCACAAGGTGCTTCAAGAGTCGTATTAGGAAGAGAATGTTCTTTAGAAGATATTAAAGAAATTTGTAAAGATAAAAAATGTGAAGTAGAAGGTTTCATCCACGGTGGAATGTGTTCTTCTTATTCAGGCAAATGCATGTTATCCAATGTCATGTGCAATCGTGATGCTAATCGAGGCGGATGTGCATATTCATGCCGTTGGAAATATAATCTTTATCAAAATGATGAATTATTAACTAAAGATGATGAATATTTTAAAATGTCATCTAAAGATTTATGCGCGATTGATCATATTCCAGAATTAATTGAATATGGTCTTGATTCATTAAAAATTGAAGGTAGAAGAAAAGCTTCTAATTATATTGCCTGCGTTGTAAAAGCTTATCGTCAAGCAATTGATGATTATTACGCGCATAAGGAAATGAATTTTGAAAAATATCATGATGATATTTATAAATGCGAAAATAGACTTACTTCTACTGGGTTTTTAATGGGAAATGTCACTACTGAACAAATGTTATATAATCTTGATGAAAGATTAATTAAAATTGGTGATTATGTTGCATTAGTTAGAGATAGTAATGAAGAATATGCATATGTTGAAATTCATAACAAATTAGAATTAAATCATTCTTATTTAGTCCATTCACCTAATGAAGAAGATTATCAAATCACTATTACAGAAATGTTACAAGAAAATGTTTTACATCAATTTGTTGTCCCTACTTCAGTAGCGACTATTGGCAATCAAATCATTAAAATTAAAGTACCAAAAAGAATTGAACCATTTTCTATAATTCGTTTAATTAGAGATTAAAAAACTCTTACATATTTGAATTATTGTGTTAAAATATAAATAGAAAGAGGTAAAAAAATTATGATTATTACTATTGGTAGAGAATATGGATCTGGTGGTCATTACATCGCAGAAGAATTAGCGAAAAGATTAAATCTTCCTGTTTATGATCGTCAAATTATTGAAGAAGTTGTAAAAAGAAGCAATTTCGCTCCTGAATTTGTCAAATCAAATGAAGAAAAAATTAATTCTTTCTTTGATTCATTCTTCGGAGGACAATTATCAGTATCCGATAATTTATTTATCGCAGAAACTAACGCAATTAAAGATCTTGCCAAAAAGGGTGATGCAATCTTTGTTGGTAGATGTGCTGATTACATTTTAAAAGATAGAACAGATTTAATTAAAATTTTCATCCAAGCTTCTACAGATTCTAAAGTCGAAAGAATCACTAAATATTATGGTATTGAACCATCTAAAGCTTTAGATAAAATCACAAAAACAAATAAGGCTCGTGCAAGATATCATAACTACTTCAGCGATACTAAATGGGGTAGAAGTTATGACTATGATCTATTAGTTTCTTCTGATATCGGTGTTAGTGAAACAGTCGATGTATTAGAATTATTCATCAAGCACAAAAAAACTCAATTAGAAAAGAAAAATGGCTAAGAAAAAAACAAGGTTCGAACCTTGTTTTTTATTTGTCAAAATTCTCTCTTCTTTCTTTACTGATTTTAAAAAGTTCTTCTAAACCTTCTTTATCTTCAGCACTTATTTTTTGTTTAATATCTTCCATTACCTTAATAAAATCATCAATATCTTTAATAAGATATTCTTTATTTAAGAAAAATAATTGAGACCATAATTCAGCATTAATTTTTGCGATTCTAGTCAAATCTCTAAATGAGTCTCCAGTATATGCCACAAGATGATTAGATTCTTTAACATTCATTAATCCAACAGCGATGGCATGAGGCAATTGAGATAAAAAAGAAATCATTTGATCATGTTCTTCAATGGATAATTTTTCAACGAACTTAAATTTTAATTCTTTTCCTAATGTATAACCAAAATCTAATCCTTTGTCCGTATTTTTCTTTGTAGGAACAATAATTAAATTTGCTCCATCAAATAAGTTTTTATTATAATTTTTAACACCAACTTTTTCTTTACCACACATTGGATGAAGTCCAATAAATTCTTGGTCTTCTTTCAATAAATCTTGTATTTCATTTACAATACCTGATTTAACGCCGGTAATATCGCTTATAAGAACATCGTCTTTAAATAAGACTATATTCTCTTTTACAAAAGAAACGACATTTTTAGGATAGATACATAAAATGATAATATCTGCGATTTTTAAAATATCTTTACTCGCGACATCATTTTTAATAATTTTCTCTGAATAAGCAAATTTAATCGACTCATCATTAATATCATAACCATAAACAGAATAGCCTAAAGAAGTTAATGAATAAGCTAAGCTTCCACCCATTAATCCTAAACCAACAATAACAATATTTTTACTTTTATCCATAAGTTATTCTCTTTCTAGTTTTTCTAAATCTTTTAAAAATGTTGGATAAGATTTAGCTAAACATTTTTCTTCGTCAATTATGATATCCTTATCATAACACATTATTTTTAAAGCCATAAAAATGCGGTGATCATTAAATGATTTTAATATCTCTCCATTATAAACAATTTTAGAAGGATAAATGGTCATTTCATCTTCTTTTAAATCATATTTAATACCTAAAAGATTTAAATTATAAGCCATGGCTTGGACTCTGTCAGATTCTTTAATACGTAATCTTTTAATATCTTTAAAGGTAATTTTTTCTTGGCTATAACAAGATATTCCCATCAATACAGGTCCTAAATCAGGACAAGAATCTAAAGAAATAACTCCACCTTTTAATAAAGATTTATTAACAATTAAATCATCATTAACAAATTTTAAATCACCATTTAATGATTTTAAAATAGAAATAATTTGTCTATCAGGTTGATAAGAATTTTTATTTAAATTTTTAACTATAATTCCTTCATTAATTACACCTAAACAAATAAAAAAAGCTGCTTGAGAATAATCAGATTCAACAAAATAACTCTCTTTTTCAAAAACACTTCTTCCAGGTATTTTAATAATTTGATTTTTAATATCAAAATCAATATTAACACCAAATTGTTTTAAAGTATTAATGCTCATTAAAATATAATCTAATGAAGAAATTTGATTATTAATTTTAATTGTCGAATCTTTTTCTAAACAAGGTAAAGATAATAATAAACCAGTGATAAATTGACTAGAAATATTTCCATCTACTTGATAAGTTTGAGGAACTAATTTACCTTCTAAAGTAAAAATATTATCTTCTTTGGATAGTTTAATTCCTAATGGTTCAAAGATTTTATAATAGACATCTAAAGGTCTATTACCTAATCTTCCATGAGTAATAAAGATTGTTTTTTCATTAAAAATGCTACATAAAGGAATTAAGAATCTAAAAGTAGAACCTGATTCTCCGACATCAAGGGTCACTTCTTTATTGTAAGAAATTCCTTTAATAATTTCTAAAGAATTGTTTTCTTCATCAATATTAATATTCGCTCCCATAGATATTAAACAAGAGATAGTCGCTTTAACATCATTAGAAAAATAAACGTTATAGATTTTACTTTTTTTCTTACTTAAGCAAGCTAAAATAATCGCCCTATGTGCGTCAGATTTAGAAGTAATTGGATGATAGATACCATTATAAGATTTTCCTTTTAATTCAATCATTTTATTTTTCTAAATACTCCTTTAAATAATCCATTGCTTCAATATATCCATCAAATCCTTTTCCGATAATTGAATGAATGGAAGTCTTTTTTATATAAGAAACATGACGATATTCTTCTCTTTCATAAATATTTGATAAATGCACTTCAATAGTTGGAATGGCGCTTCCTTTTAAAGCATCCATTATCGCGATAGAAGTATGGGTATAGCCTCCCCCATTAATAATAATGCCATCAACTTTTTCAAAATAAGCTTCTTGAATTTTATCAATGATATCACCTTCATGATTGGATTGATAAACTTCTAAATTAACGCCAATTAGAGATGCATGTTTTTCACATTCACTAACTAAATCTAAATATGTTTTATTTCCGTATATTTCTTTTTGTCTAATACCAACAAAATTGATATTAGGTCCATTAATAATGAGAATTTTTTTCATATAATTTCCTCTTGATATTATTGATAATTTCTTCTACATCACTACTTGAATTATCAATTTGAATATCTTTATATTTTAAATATAAATGTTTTCTTTTTTTCTCTAAAGCTAAATATTGTTCTTTTGATGTGGTTAAAGGGCGAGATGAAGAATAAATTAATTTATCAAAATCTCTTGTTAAATAAATAACAATACCATTTTGTTTTAAATACATCATGTTGTTCGGATTTAAAATAATTCCTCCACCGGTAGGAATAATTTTTCCTTGTCCTATTCCAAGTTCTTTGGCAAGGGACGATTCAATTTCTCTAAAACGTGCTTCGCCATATTGGGCGAATATCTCACTAATAGAACAATTTTGATCTTTTTCAATTTGATCATCCATATCGACACATTCTTTTTTGATGTAGCAAGAAAGAAGTTTACCAGTGCGAGATTTTCCAGACATTGGCATACCAATAAGAATAATATTTTCTTTCTTTTTTAATAAATCGAAATAGATTTTATCAAGCATTTTTTTATCATATTGTTTATCTAAGAATAATTCACTAGCTTTAATAGCTTGTCCTACAAGCATATATAATCCCCCATGGGAATTAATATGATATTGTTTACCTTCTAATACCAAATTAGTATTTAAAGGATTATAGATAACATCAATAACCCCTTGAAGATGATTAAAGCCTTTTAAAGAGATAATTTGTTTATCATTATTTGGATACATTCCTACAGGTGTAGTATTTATAATGACTTCAATTTCATTTTTTAACCCATTTAATTGATTATAACTTATTTGATCTTTGGCAGGAGTTCTACTTACTACATAAATCTTTTTTGCATTTAAATTTTTTATTAAAGTATAGGCAGTATTTTTAG
>CAVJGK010000107.1:0-1907 GCA_963648895.1 Lachnospiraceae bacterium
GTGCATATGCATTTGATACTAGCTTAATAAAAGTTTTATCCTCAACAGGAGAAGATGTAAGTAAATATTATAATATTACTTCTAACTATGGTAATTTAATTATTACACCTAAAACTGTTAATTTAACATTTAAAGATGTTAATTATGGAAATGGTTTTGTTGCCGCTAATTTAGATAGTGTATTTGTAAACGCAGATGCTAGTGAAGCAAGTATATCTAGTAGTGACTTTGTTCTATTTAATGCTTATGTAAGAAAATTAAGTGTTGGTAGTCATGATATCAATTTAGATGAATATCCATTTATTAGTTCAAATTCTAATTATAATTATGTTCTTTCTTCTTTAAACGTTTTAAGAACAATAGTTAATTTAGAAATAACAGTTTCTGATGTCAAAGGTTTAAATTATGATGGAATTTATCCTGGTAATTATTCTTCATCTAATTTTGATTTAATTGAAAATGGTGTTATCAGCGTTTCTAAATTAGACGAAAATGATCATATCGTTACTAATTTTTCTTGGTCAAATGATGATAAAAAAACAGAATATGAAAATGGAACATTTAAATATACAATTGAGACAATTCAAATATTAGATAAAAATGGTAATGATGTTAGTGAATATTACAATGTAACTTGGAATGACAACAAAAAAGATTTTACTTTATCTGACTTTGCGTTACATAGTTTAAACATTTCTATATCTTCTACAAGTGTTATTTATTCTGAAGATATTGATTATACTGATCAATACTTTTTAAAATCTTTAGTAAATATTGATTATTCTTCATTAGCGAGTGGCAATAAAGTTGATGATTGGTCAGTCAATTTTGATGATTCTAATCCAAATAATATAGTTATTAATGTTTCTTATATTACTATTGTCGATAGTGAAGGTAATGATGTAACAACTTTCTATGATGATACTTGTTTACAACTTTTAGGCTATATTACAATCAATCCTAAAACTATATATGTAACATTAAACGCTCAATATTTAACTTATGGTGATGATTTAGATATTATTGAAAGTGACTTATATAAAAAAGGTAATGATGATCCTACTGGAACAATTATTTACTTTAAAGGAACAGAAGAAACTACATTAACATATATTAATACTCATGCAGGTACTTACACATTTACTTATACCTTAGATGGAGACGACGCAAATAATTATTCTTTAGTTATTTATGGTGAAGGGGTTATAAGTATCGCTAAAAAGGAAGTAAAAGTTACATTACATGATCAATATTTAACTTATAGTGATGATTTAGATATTAGTGAAAATAATTTATATACAAAAGCTAATAATAATGATCCTACTGGAACTATTACTTACTTTAAAGGATCAGAAGAAACAAACTTATCATATATTAATGATCATGCAGGTACTTACACATTTACTTATACCTTAGATGATAGTGATAATTATTCTTTAGTTATTTATGGAGAAGGTATTATTAGTATCGCTAAAAAGGAAGTTAAAGTTACATTACATGATCAATATTTAACTTATGGTGATGATTTAGATGCTATTAATTTGATTACTAAACATTATACTTCTGGTCCAAGTACAAGTATTACTTATTATAAAAACGGAGAAGAAATAACATCTCTTACTAAAGTAGGTAAATATAACTTCACATGCACATTTGATAATGATGATGATTATAACAATTATGAATTAATAATTGAAGGTAATGGCATTATTGAAATTGCTAGTAAGAAGATAAATGTAACATTAATTAATGCAAGCATTGATGTAAATGAGTCAATTAAAATAAGTGATTTAATAAAATTAAAATACGATGGGACATTTGATCCTTCATTAGGAAGTGTTGATGTTTATTATAATAATGAATTATTTAATACATATAATTATATAGAAACCATATTATTTACAAAA
>CAVJGK010000107.1:1973-5095 GCA_963648895.1 Lachnospiraceae bacterium
CACAATATAGTTATGGAACAAATATTACATTCACAAAAGCAGGTAATTACACATTAGTTTATTCAATTGATGATTCTAATTATGAAGTTATTTTAAATACTACAGGAAGTATTGTAGTAAATAAAATAAAAATTAACGCCACATTAAATGCACAATATATTACTTATGGTGATAGCTTATCATCTACTTCATTAGTCACAAATACTAATACTTATGGTGTAATGGGTGAAATTAAATATTATAAAAACGGTACAGAAATTAATTTAAGTGATATTAGAAACGTTGGCACATATACATTTACTTATGTATTAGATTCAACAGATTCTAATAATTATGAATTAATTTTAAGTGGTAATGGAATTATTGTTATATCAAAGAAAGATGTTAATGTAACGCTAATGAATGTCAATAAAGCTATTAATGATTCATTATCAGAAGATAACTTAATGAAAATTTTAATTAGTGATATTGATTTAGAAGTAAGTGATTTCACATTTGTTTGTTATTCCCAAGCTGGGTTAGTAGTTGACATTGATGATATTACTTCTAACGCTGGAACTTACACATTTACATTTACTTGTAATAATTCTAATTATCAAATTAATTATCTTAATTCAACAGGAACAATTATTGTCGCTTAATAAAAAAACAATTTAAAGAGAGGAGGTGAAACAATATGGGAATGTATGATAAATACGTAAAAAAATTAAATACTATTTATAAAATAAAGAAATTTATTTATCGTTTTAGAATCGCAATTATCGCAGTAATTTCTTTAATTGTGGCTGGAACTTTAACATATTGTTTCACCAAGGGCTCTTTTTCAGGAACTATCTCTATCAATGAAAATTTCACATATGGTGATGAAATTAAATTTGATGAAGATTTAAATTCCTTTTCTTCTGGATATTTCTTTGAATATGCACGCTTAGGTAGTGACTCATGGTCAACAACTAAGCCTACTCAATGTGGAACTTATTTAGTAAGAGCTACCGCCCAAAATGCTTTTGGCATGCAAAAACATTCAGAAGCAAAAGAATTTACAATTAATCCTAAGATTGTAACTATATATATTGAAAATAATGAAATATCTTATTCTAAATATTTTGATGCTTCTATTGCTTTAATTGACGGAAAATATGAAAATTATGAAGATATTGATTTAAATAATATTACTTCTGGTTTAGTTAAAGGTGATGTTATTTCTTCTTATTCATATTTATATTCATCATTTGTCGATGGAGATACTTATTTTAATGAAGATATTAAAGTAGATGAAAATAGTTTTAAAATCATCAATGATCAAAACAATGATGTTACATCAATGTATGAAATTACTTATCTTACTCGTAATGTAAAAGTTAATAAACAAGTATTAAATATTAACATTCAATTTTCTAAAGATAATTTAGTTTATGATGGAACATATTTAAATAATGATTTTATTTCTTTAACTAATTATGAAAATTCATTACTTTATAATGATAAATTATCTATTCAAGACGATTATTATCAAATTACAAATTCTAATAATGAAGCAAAATTAGTAACTGAAATTAAAAATGCCGATATATATAAAGTACGTGTTGATGTTTCTAAATTAAGTGTTATAGATTTACAAGGTAATGATATAACAAAAGGTTATAAAATTAATATATCTAACAATGAAACAACATTTAATATTTCTAAACGTGATATTTATATTAAACCATTAGAAGAGACTTATACTTATGATGCAATAGAACATGGTTTTAATACTTGGACTTATGCTTTAACATCTATCAATGATTCAAATTATCAATTTGTTGATAATGATAATGAATTATTACAAGTAACCTTTAGTTATGATAATACATGTATAAACGCAGATAAATATATAGGCTATATTGCTTCAATTAATGATGTTGATGCATTAAATAATTATAATATTAATTATCAAACTGCATCTACTTTGATCATTAATAAAAGAATAGTTTATATTAGACCAAAAGATATAGATGGTTTTATTTATGATGGAGAAGCAAAAGTATTCGCTTCTAATTCATGGGAATATGCACTTAATTCTATTGATAATAGTGATAATCAATTTTTAAATGGTGATGAAGATTATTTAAACTTAACTTATCGTTATGAAACTACCCATACTAATGTAGGTTCACACTTAGGTTATATTTCAAATGTTGGTAATAATACTCAATTAAATAACTATGATATTAATATTGATCAAAGTGCAACATTAACAATTGCACCTAGAACTATTTATCTTAAGCCAAAAGATACTACATTTACTTATGATGGAGAAGTTCATACTTTTAGCTGTGTAGAATATACATCTTTATCTTCAACTAGTGAAAATCAATTTGTTATAACAGATGGAGTATCATTAGATACTATTGTAGTGACATTTAACTTTGATGGATTAATTAATGATCCTATCAATGTTGGAAGTTATATCGGATCTATTAAAGAAATTACATGTTCAACAGAATTATTAAGCAATTATAATTTGATTTTTAATGGTGAAGAAGATTATGAAGCTACTTTAATAATTTCTAAACGTGATATTTATATTAAACCTAATGATGTAATTTATACATATAATGGTGAAGAACAAGGTTTTACTACCTTTGAATATAAAGATGAATATAAAGATGATCTTTCACATCAATTCTTAAATAATGATGAACAATATCTTTCATTAGTATTTAAAATTAATGATGGTAAATCACCTCTTGATGCAGGTAGTTATGTAGGTTATATTGATTCAATTGGTGATAGTGATTATTTAAATAACTATGAGATTCATTATGAAGATGAAATAGGTATCATAACTATTTCTCAAAGAGATATTTACTTAAAGCCTGTTACAATCGAATTTACTTATGATGGAGAATCTCATTGTTTTGGAAGTGTTGAATATACGTCAAATTCTATAGATGATACTTTATATCAATTTGTTGATAAAGATGAAATTACATTATATTCATTAGATGTTTGTTATGAATTTAAAGCTATTTCAACTTCTGAACCTATTAATGCTGGAACTTATGAAGGTTATATTTTAAATATTACTTCGACATCTACTCGTATTAATAATTATAATTTAATCTATGGACATGATT
>CAVJGK010000108.1:0-5041 GCA_963648895.1 Lachnospiraceae bacterium
AAATAATATTAAAGCGCTTACAAATTATTAAAAATGTAGTCTATTGCAGTCTATAGTTTTATAATTATTAAAATAAATCGAGGTAAAAATTATGAATAAAAAATTTCTTTTAACATTATCATTATCTTCATTATTAATTCTTTCTTCTTGTGGAGGTTCTTCTTCAAGTAGTTCTAATAGTGACAATAATTCTTTATCTAGTGGATCTTCTTCTAGTTCTTCTATTTCTTTAGAAAATGAAGGTGAAATCACTAAAACTGTCAATGCAAAAGTATATTATAACAACAATGAAGAAGGTGACTTAGATATATATTATTTTGATTCAATTGATGTTCCTTATGTCAATGTCAAAGAATTCTATCAAAGTTCTTTTTTACTCTACGCTTATGACAATAAAACTTATTTCTCTGTTGAAGGAAATAAAGTAACTAATTTATTAACTAACGCAACTATGATCTTAGATAGCGTTAATGATACTTTAACTTTTAGTGATTTTGATATGTTTAATAGCCTTACTGGTGAAGGTGTTATACCAACTGATATATTCACTCTTACTTCCAGTGATAAAATTATAGATATTGATACAAAATCTTGTTCTTATACTAAAGGAGATGACATTGTTATTGATTTAAATTATTTTGATACTAATTTAATTTCTTATAATAATGAATATTATATTCCTTTTTCATATTTAGAAGTTCTAAGCGTTTCTCCAACTACTATTAGATACGTATTTAATGGCAATGATATTTATAATGTCAATATCTATTCAATGGTCAATAATAACGGAACTTTAAATAGTTATGGTAAGAATTATTATTCAGGTGCTTATAGTAAAGAAACTACAAGATCAAGTGATTATGCTTCTTATTTTTATAATTCCTTCTTATTTGAAATGCAATATACATCAGGTAAATTAAGCGAATATGATATTACTTCTTTAGATGCAAAATTAGATGAACTTGGTTTAAAAGAAAAATTATTATCAACCACTTCTACTACCGCGGATAATGCTGTCGCGAAAGTTATAAATCAATTATTCCATGATGGAGGACATACTTGTTTTAATTACCGTGGAAATACTGTCGAATATGACGCAAATTATAATTCTCGTTTATTTTCTGATTTAACCAAATATGATAGCAAGTATACTAAAGTTTATAATACTTATTATCAACTAAATAACGAAAGAGGTACATTACAACAAAATGTCGATATTTCAGGTTCTACTGCCGTAATTAGATTTGATACATTCGATTACACTTCTGAATCAATATCTTTAAAAAATATCTCTTCTAACACTTCAACTTATGGAATTATTTATAATGCTTTCAAACAAATTGAACAAAATTCTTCAGTTGAAAATGTTGTTTTTGATCTAAGTTTAAATCTAGGTGGTGCTTCAACTGCTTTAGCATATGCTTATTCATTTATTAGCGATGATCCAGTGTCTGTTAATTTAATTAATCCAGTCACTAACGCAAAATATAAAGAAGCAGTCACTGTTGATAATGATTTAGATGGCGATTTGAATGATAAAGATTCTTATGAAGGAAAATATAATTTCTATGTTATTACTTCTGCAGCATCATTTTCTTGTGCGAATATGTTTGCAATGCTTGCAAAGGATAATTCCAAAGCTAAAATCATTGGAGAAAAATCTTCAGGTGGAGATTGTTCTATTAAACCTGGAATCACTATTGATGGATGTTCATTCAATATGTCTTCTACTTTAAAATATGTTAATAATGATGGAACTTCGGCCGATAACGGAGTTGAACTTGATTATGCATTAGATAGTTCTTATTTCTATAATCCTTCTAAGTTAGATAGTTATTTAAGTTCTTTATAGAAGCAAAAAACGCTCATCATGAGCGTTTTTTTCTTAGTCTTGAGATTTAACTGCTTCTTCAAATTTTGCCTTCATAGTTGGGTTATTTTTTGTTAACTTTTTGATAGTTAAATCTTGTGCTTTATCATTGGCTAAACGAAGGTTATTACTAACTCCAAGTAAATTTTCTTTCATATCTTGTAAGTTTTTAATTGCTTTATCAATATCTTCGATACTACGTGCGAATTTCCTTTCAGCGAGTTCATAATTTCTATTGAATTTATCTTTAAAATCATTCATCGCATTTTCAAAATTGGTGACATCGATGTTTTGATTTTTATACATTTGAAGTTGTCTTTTATCTTCAATAGATTTGGCTGCCGCATTTCTTAATAAAGAAATTAATGGAATGAAGAATTGAGGACGAATGACAAACATCTTAGGATATTTATGCGATACATCGACAATACCTTGATTATATAATTCATTATCAGGTTCAAGAAGTGAAACTAAAACAGCATATTCACAACCTTTTTCATTTCTATCTTTGTCGAGTTCTTTTAAGAAATCTTCATTTTTATGTTTAGTTGTAGTAGTATCATTTTCATTCTTCATTTCAAACATGATAGAAATAAATTCAATTCCATCATCGGATTTATCTTTAAAGATGAAATCACCTTTAGAAGAAGATTGTTCTGATACTTTATTATCTTTATCAAAATATGCATTTGGGAAAGCCATCGCACGAACTTGTTCAAAAGATATTTTGCAATGTTGTTCTAAAGTTTCTCCAAGCATCTTGGTAGACATTTTTGCTTTTAAATCTTTATAATAAGCAACTTCATCTTCTTTTGATTTTAACTTAACTTCATATTCACTTCTTATATTTTGTTCTTTTAATTGATTTTCTGTCGCAATAGAATTAAGTTTATTTTCTAAAGAAGAAATCTTAATATCATAATTAGATTTCATTTCTAATTCTTTAGATTTATTTTCTGCTTCATAAGTAGCTTTAATAGTATCTAATTGGCTTTTTAAAGTTGCGATTTGACTATCTTTTGAAGCAATAACTTTTGAATTATTTAATTCAATATCAGAAATTTGTTTAAAATAAGTTTGATTTACTTCATTTTCTTTAGCTTTAATAGAAGATTTCATTTTTTCTTCAAACGAAGTAATTTGAGCCTTTAAAGCGGCAATTTCATTATCTTTAGAGGCAATGGCTTTTTTAACATCTAATTCTTTTTTAGAAGATTCGTTTTCTAACTTTAATTGTAATTCATTAATTTGAGAATTATATTTAGAGATTGTTGAATCATTCTCTAATTTATATTTCTCTTCAAGTCTTAAAGTAGCTTTATGAATATCTTCTTCATAAGCGGCATTTTTAACTTGGTTTAAAATTGATGCATAAGAAGCATCATCGACGCTAAAAACTTGGTTACAGTGAGGGCATTTAATTTCTTTCATGGTGTTACATCTCCTTATGCTTTTATTGTATAATCTTTTATGGGACTATTTTGTCGCATAATAAAAAATCGATTAAATAATTAACCGATTTTAATAAAATTTAATCTATAACGTTTTTAATTCCTAGTTCTTCTAATTTAGCTTCTAACTTAGAATTTAGTTTTTCTTTTCTTTGGGATGCAAAATTATTAACATCTTTTGAATAATTACTTTCTAGATCTCTAATAATGTTTTGAAGCTCATTATTTTTCTCTTTGGCAAACTTAGAGCTGAAAATACCACATACAATAAAAACTACTATTGAAAGACAAATTAACATAATATTTAACCAAGCAATAGAAGAAGTAATAGATAAAATAATAATCATAAAAAGAACTAATAAGGCAGAAGGAAGTAACAATAAAGTTCTTCTTTTATTGATTTCTTTTTTAGTCACTGAAGTATAATTATTAATTTGATCATTTTTAATAGTTGTTTTTTCTTTTGTATAAGCATCGATACTATATTCATCTATGATCTTATCTCCTTGAATATTGACGCTATTTCCAATAGGACAAACATATTTTTTATATTGTTGTCCTTTATAATTAACATATAAAAAATAAATTGGAGTAATATAATAAGTATCTTCTACTTTTATAGTTGATGTTATTTCAAAATCAATTTTATCGATATGATCTCCATGAAGCGTATTATAAATATCATGCTTAATAGCATTTTCTTCCATTAAATTAATACACTTTGAAGCATAATCAGAAGTAGTAATTTCATCATCAATTTCTTTTAATGAATCATCATTTATATTATCTAGCCCATTAGAAACTATTTTACGATAATATTCATAATCTTCTTCATTCGCGCTTAAAACATTTGTTTCGACTTTCAAAGTACTAGCCACTGGTGACCAATCAATAATATTTTTATATCTAGTAACAGGTCGTTCTTTTAATACACTTTCATATCTAACTCCATTTTGGCTACTTACTGGTACTCTTTCATAATAAGTTTCATAAGCAATATATGATTCTTGCTTATCAGTACCAATTTTTGCTTGGAAAGACACTTGGAATACTTTACTAGATTCGATGAAAGTAGGCTCTTTTAATTCTAATGAATCAAAATCTACATCTAAAGCTTCTAATGGTGAATCTTCTTCTACTAATTTAGTTAAAAGACATTTTAAGATATATTCTTTAGAAAAAGAAGGAACAATACGATATTTATTTTCATATCTAGTTTCATCAATATTACCATTGATAATGGTGATATTTTTGGTATTAATATTTGTTTCTTGTTTTTTATAAACTTTAGTATGGCAATATTTACAATAACCTTCAGTTGGTGAAATCATTTCAATTTCAGAAGAACCACATTGAGGACAAATTAAAAATTCTGCCGCTTTTTCATTCTTGTTTTCAGTTTTAATCTTTTCTACCTTAACAGATGCATTATTTGTAGGATTAATACCGACACCAAATCCCAAAGTTGGTACATTTAAATTAGAAAATATATAACCACATGTAGGACATTCTAAAACTTGAATATCTAAAACCTCATTACAATCTGGACATATTTTATCATTAAAAACATATTGGCAATGAGGACAAGTATTTCTTGATATCGATACTTTTTTGTTACAAGAAGGACAAATTCTAGTTGGCATAAGATCACCTCTTTTATTATACTATCATTATTTATAAGTTAAATAAATTAAATAACTTTAATAAATTTATATTTTGC
>CAVJGK010000109.1:0-5037 GCA_963648895.1 Lachnospiraceae bacterium
TAATAACTCCATCAGTAATAACCTTTTATAACCTTTCATATTGTTATAAACAAAAATAATCAAACCCTCTCTGTCAAATTTAGCATACATGTAATTTAATTCGCATCTATGTTCATGAGTTATTTTTTCAGTTGTAAGTTCTTCATAAAAATCTATAATTTCATTGCAAGAAAGTCTCACATTATCGCCTATTATTTTTAAGTGAATGTTAACAAGTTTATTTAAGTTATTACTATTTGATTCATGATCACATCTCAATAAATCAATATCTTCACCTAAAATTTGTATATTATGTTCGAATAGTAATAAGGCATTACTACAAACTCTAATTAAATATTTATTCATAAAATCTAATAGAAGATAGTTTCCTTCTACTCCTTGTCATCCTCCTAATTATTAAATCCCGCTAAAATTCTTGAACCAATTGTTTGATGAGTTAAAATGAAATCATTATATCCTAATAATGGAGTATGAGATAATTTTAAACATTTAATTAAATCGCCATCATTTGCAAACACGTTATAAATAATATCAAATAATGCTTCCACAATTTTAACTGCATCAAATCCGATAATTGCTTCAGAAAAAGTACCGAGAATATCAAATAAAAAATCGGAATTTTTTAAGCTTTCTCTAATCTTACTTGTAGTAATTGTTACTCTTTCATCATTGACAATAAAATTATCGATAATTCCATTGTATGTTCTTCCTCTAAAGCCACTAGCGATAGCAGATTCAGTAGGGACTACAAAATCTCCATTAAACTCTCCATTAACAACAATAGCTTCAGCTGCAATTGGAATAAATTTAGGTCTGTTTGTCAATTTATTCCATTCATTTTTTAATTCTGTATAAGTAACTTTCTCATTTAATACAGCATCAACGCCTGTATTTGCTAAATTAACTAAAGTTTGAACCGCATCATCTACAAGTGGAATCTTAATATCAAATACTTTTCCGTATTTTTCAACAACAGTATCGCCAACGATTTGAATTATATCCTGAACTAATGTATCATCATGAGGAGTTCCAACATTAATGACCCTATCAATTAAGCCCAGATTATCAATTGCACATTTACAATTAACAACACCACCTTTACTGTATCCAAGAACAACAATAGTAATGTTAGGATATGCTTTTTTAACTTCTTTAATCATCTCTTTTAATTCATTTGCTTGAGTCGAAACATCGCCATATACTGCATTACTAAATAATGTTCTAACAAATATATTTGATTCAGGATTTTCTTTAATCTTATTCTTAATTTCAATTATAGCTTCATTTGATGGGCATAATTCTTTATATCTTAAAAGCTTATCGCAAAAAAGACATGAATAAAAATTTCTGTATGGATGAGATTTTAAATTCTCAAATAATGGGTTCATTGTATCTTCATTACCTAAGAACCCGTGTTGACAGAAAACAACACTTCCTTTCAAAATAGTGCTTATTGATCCATAATTGCTATACTTTGAAGTATTGCTAGATCCTATATTAATTTTACTAGACATAAATATTCCTCCTTTATTGTAACTATAGAAAATTTCTTAAATTAATTTTCTATCTTCCCTGTCTAACTTTAATTTTTGTAGCATTTTCATCTTAGGATTCCATGCATTTTACATTGCTCCAAACTGTTTTTTGAGTCATCAATTTACTAGCCGTTTGTTTCATTGAAATCTTGCACGGCAAGATTGACAGCTGATGTTTTTCTTGAACAATTTGGAAGTCCCATGCTTGCTTTATCCAAGTTAGGACAAACAAGAAGTCTAACAGATGCACTTAGTAGAATAAATTTCAACGTTCATCGCTTGCAATTTCTACTTATCCTCCTTATGGCATAAGACTTCTTCATCAGAAGAAGTACTTCACAGTCTTTTTCATTCTCTCCAGGTAACTTATCCAATCATTATTTTTTAAAAGAATTCAAAATGTCATTTGACAAGTTGTCTATTTATAAACAAGTAAGTACTGTTATTCCTTATTAAATAATCACTTCTTTGTCTTCTCTGCAATAACAGCAATAGGAACGACTACAACTTCTTCTTTTGTTTCTTATGTTGCGAAAATAGCAATAATCTTGATTAACAGAAGAAATGATTCTTAATATTAAAAAGACAACTTTAAATTCGTTTTTCAAATTTTCGTCTCCTGGTTTATGAATGATTTTTGTTTACTAATTAAATTAGATTTGTTGGACTTCTGATTTTCATAAGATTAACCTCCATTGAATTCGAGTTAGGCATTGCACCTTCTCACTTCTTTAATGGCGAGATGTATTTCTTTTTGCCGACTATTTTTCAAAAATTTTAAAAATTTAAGAAATTAACTGTATGTAATAAAATAGAAAAACGCCATAAAGGTTGTGAAATCAACCACGATTACCTTCCTCACTACTTTGATGGCGAGATATCTATATTTTTGCCGGAAGTTTGTGAAATATTTTTTTCTTCTATAAACTCTTCTCTTAGCCATTCAATTAACTTTTGCTTTCTTTCTTGAACAGTACTTCTTGATAAACCCACAATCTTCGAGATAACTTCATCGGTATCAGCGCCTGCTAAAATTGCATTTATGATAATGACGTCTTTAGCATCACGTTCTTTATTAACTTTTTTTATTATTTGTTGTAATAAGATATCTTTATAGACTTGTTCTTCTAGTGATAATTGATTAGGATCAGCATATTCGATAATAGTTTCATTACCATTTGCATTTTTAATTACTTGATAATATGGTTCAGACCAATTGCCAATATGCTCGTTATAAGATTTTTCTTGGCGTTGAGTGTTTCTTTCAACGTTTCTATAATCTTGATATTGTTCTTTAGTACACCTTGTATAAGCCACTCGACCACTATTCATATAGTTTTCAATCTTGATATAGAAAAAATCTTTATTTTCTCTTTCTGGTGAATATCCAGGAATATCTGCTAATCTTCTATAAGCAATCATGCCGAAATTTTCCTCTTCGACTTGAGGGATTTTTTTTGAATTTGTCATTTATTTTCTCCATTTATAATTAATGTCCTTTGACGAAATGGAGTATTGATATTCCTTAAGGGAGCAAAAAAGAGCGCAGTAAAGGATATGGACGTTTTTTTCCATTTCGTTTACTTCGCTCTAATTGCGATAAATTGAAGTTTATAGGTATAGATGCCACGCAATAACTAGTATTGGCATCAATAAAAGGTAGCTAGCCTCCTATTTTTTTACTCTTGATTATAAGAGTCTTAATCAGAAGAAACTTTAACGCATCTCTTCTTATTAACTAATATGCAGTCAACTCTACAGTTTTATGCATAACCTATATTCTTTATTTATACATGTCATTTGAAGCTATAATGATGGATTATAATAACAAGCAAAAAAGTCATGAATATAGTGTCAGGAAAGATTTTTTCAATAAATAATCAAAAATTTTGATTATCAACACTTTCCTTATCTTTATTTTAAAACACTATAAACATGGCTTTTAGTTGAAGATATTCGTATTTTATCGTAATTTTTAGCAATTTATTAAGTAAATATTAGTAGGTATTGACACGATAATGTCAATAGTTTACAATATTATTATATAGTTTACAAAATGCTAACACAAATAGACGGAGGTTATAATATGATTAATTTAGAACAAGCTAGAAAGAACATTCCTATCATTATAAAAAAGGGATTAAAAGAAAAAAACATGAATCAAACAGAACTCGCAAAAGCTGTAGGATGCGACAAAACTGCAATAAACCATTATTTAAGTGGTTCACGTCTACCAAGCGTCGATATACTTATTTCTATTTGTGATGTTCTTGATATTGATTTAAATAGTTTTAAAAATAGGCAATTTGCTAGAGCAACTGATATTGATTCTATTCCAACAAATAGCATCGATATTCTTTATTCATTAGCTATTTTAATTAAATCTGGTAATTTATCATTTAATGAACAATATGGTGATTGGAATTTTGGTAGTGAATATAAAACCATAAATGACTTTGCTACAGATTTTTTAAAGTTTGTTAATACAAAATATGCTAAAAAGGATGAAATCTTATTAGATTTAATCAATGAATTCACAAAACAACTTGAACACGAAAAGTGGTTAAAAGATCAGAAACAAGATAACCAAGATGATGATTTACCTTTCTAACAAAAAAGCAACCTAACTCAAAATAAAATTGAGTTAAGTTGCTTTTTACATTTATTCTATCATTCCTAATTCTTGCATCTTCTTTTCGCGAAGATTTGCAAGAGTATCATTTTGTCCTTTAACTTTCATCCAGGCATAACATTGAATAGATTTCCATCCTGTCACTTTACAGCCGAATTGATTAAATGACATCTCTTTACCTTTATAGTTTACTTTATCAGAATCAATAATGGTCGCTAATTCATCTGGATAATTAATAACATATATTTCATCACCAATATGGACTATACCTTGTTGTATTAACCAATCCATCTTAGGTAATGTAGTTCTTTTAATTCTTATTTGAGTAGCTTCTTCTTCATCTTTTACATCTTCTGCACTTGGTTCTACTAAATGAAGATTTTCTCTTGTATTTGATATTTGAGCGATTGCTTCAAGAATTGAAAAAGCATCATGAGCGTCCATTGCATAGAATTCTCTTACTCTTTTTTTACCATTAAAATCATCAATTGATCTAAGTGATGGATTAAGTCTATCAATCATCTCATGAAGTTTCAAATCAGTTAATCTTTCGTTTGTGTCATAATAAGCATACAATCTAAAAGCAAAAGGAATGCATTCACTTCTATTAAGTTGTTCAAGTCTTTTATTAACATCATCTGCATAACCAATCTTTACATATTGTGGAAATGATGGATTAGTTAAAATATATATTACACCTTGTTTTGCCATAATTAGTTTTTCCTCTACTTCTAAAAATTTATTTGATATCAAAAATATAACATTTTATTTATATGTTTTCTATAAGCACTCTAGCCTTTTTTACAAAATACAATAAAAATATCAAATCATGTAAATTTTTAGCACCTCTAAAAATATAACTAAAATAAC
>CAVJGK010000110.1:0-4983 GCA_963648895.1 Lachnospiraceae bacterium
TTATCATCCCATTTTCATTAATAAAAGGTTTACCAACACGTATTGGAGAAGATATTGTCAACGAAAGATATATAAATGGAGAATATACTTCTTTTGTTGATTTAATTTGTCGTTTACAAACTTATGGCATTAAAGAAGAACATATCATCTCTTTAATCAATGCTGGAGCATTAGATGAATTTAATTATAATCGTAATACCTTAAGAAAGAATGTGCCTATCATTTATCAATATGCAAAAGGTGGAATATCTCAAATGAGTCTTCTATCGAAAGAAGAAGCATTATTACTTTCTCCTGTAATGAAAGAATATCAAGAAGATGAAGAAATAAAATTACAAAAAGAATTAGAAACTTTAGGTTTATTATTATCAGGTTCATTCTTATCTAAATATGATTTATCGACTTATAAAATAACTCCAATCGATGAATTAAAATTAAACATCAGTTCTTATATTGCTTGTTTTATTTCTCAAGCAAGAGTCATTAAAACTAAAAAAGGTAAAGAAATGGCATTTGTTACTTTATATGATGATAGTTCGTCACTTGATGGAGTGATGTTCCCTGAAGTTTATGAAAAATATAAAATATATTTATTAAAAAATCGTGGTTTATTAATTAAAGGTATTAAATCAATAAATAGAAATAAAGATGATGAAGTCAGTTTGATGATTGATGAAGTATCATTATTAAAAGAAAAGTTGTAGGTGTTTTATGAAATTATATGTAATCGATGGAAACTCTTTACTCTTTAGAGCCTATTTTGCCACTTCTTTCACTGGCAATATTATGCGTAGAAAAGATGGTTTCCCAACTAATGCAATCTTTGGTTTTGCTAATTTGATGACAAAAATTGTTTCTTCTTTAGAAGATGATGATTTAATTTTTGTCTCTTTTGACCATGGCAAAAAGACTTTTAGAAGTGAACTTCTTGAATCTTATAAAGCTCAAAGAAAACCAACTGAAGAAGATTTAAAAGTTCAAATGCCTTGCGCAAGAGAATTGCTCGATGCGATGGGAATTTATCATTACGAAGTTGAAGGTTATGAAGGTGATGATATCGCAGGAACCGTGGCTAAAATTGGTTCATCCAAAGGAATTGAAACAATCGTTTATACTTCTGATAAAGATTATCTTCAATTAATCGATGAAAATATCTCTATCCATATGCTAAAAAAAGGTTTAAGCGATATTGAAATAATGAATAAAACTACCCTTTATGAAAAAATGGGTTTAACTCCAGATCAAATTAAAGATTATAAAGGCTTAATGGGTGATCCAAGCGATAATTTAAAAGGGATACCAGGAGTTGGAGAAAAAACAGCTTTAAAATTAATCCAACAATATTCTTCTTTAGAAAATATTATTGCTGCGATGGAAAATGAAAAATCCAAACTCGCAGCTAAGATCATTGAAAATAAAGATTTAGGTATATTATGTAAAAAAATGGCAACTATTGTTACAAACATGGATTTACCATTTACTTTAGATTCTTTACATTATGAAGGTTATGATTATAATGAATTATCTTCATTTTACGCAAAATATGAATGTTTCTCTTTAGCCAAGAAACTTAAACCAAGTGATAAAGTAAAATCAAATACTCAAAAGCAAGAAACTAAAATAGAAATGGTTGATTTTGATAAAATTGAAGTAAGACATTTTAAAGATATCCCTACTCCAAAAGTTATTATTATCGATCAAGAAAATGGTAATTATCACCATGCACCAATAAATGGCTTTTATTTTGCAGTCAATCATAAAACATATTATTTAGATTATAATAATGCGATTAATGATAAAGATTTTATTTCCTTTTTAGGAGATAAGAATAAAGAAAAAATTACTTATGATTATAAAAAATTAAAAGTCAGTTTAGGAAGAAAGAATATCAAAGTAGATGGATTAAAGTTTGATTTAGTTCTCGCTTCTTATTTATTAAATTCTTCTTTAAGCAATGATCCAATGGCTATTTATGCTTTCTATGGTATTAACATTTTATTAAATACTCATGAAATATCTTTATTTGAAAATAATTCTTCATATTACAATATGGCTTATTATCTAGAAGTAATATATGAAGATGTATTAAATAAATTAAAAAATAATGAATTATTATCTCTTTATACTGATATTGAATTACCTCTTTGTAATATTTTATCTGACATGGAAATTGAAGGCTTTCCAGTAGAAAGAAAAGTATTAGAAGAAATAAATGATAATTATAAAGTTAAATTAGAAGCATTACAAAATCAAATCTATCAAGTAGCAGATTGTGAATTTAACATTGCTTCACCTAAACAACTAAGTGAAGTATTATTCCATAAATTAAATTTACCTCATGGCAAAAAAGAATCAACTTCGATTGAAGTATTAAACGAATTAAAAAATGCTCATGAAATTATTCCTCTTATTATCGAATATCGTAAATATGCAAAAATCATTTCTACTTACACCGAAGGATTAATGTCATATATTAATGAAGATAATAAGATTCATACTCAATTTAATCAAGCTTTAACTACAACTGGACGTCTTTCTTCTTCTGAACCTAATTTACAAAATATATCAACTAAATCTGAAGAAGGAAAACTAGTCAAAAAAGCATTTTATTATAATGATGGAAGTTATTTATTATCGTTAGATTATTCTCAAATCGAATTAAGAATTTTAGCCTCTTTATCTTCTTGTTCAAGTTTAATTGAAACATTCAATAACGATGAAGATATTCATACAAAAACCGCGATGGATGTATTTAATGTTTCTAAAGAAGAAGTTACACCTTTATTAAGAAGAAAGGCAAAAGCAGTTAACTTTGGAATTATTTATGGAATCTCTGATTGGGGACTTGCTGAACAAATAGAATCATCTGTAGGTGAAGCAAAATCAATCATTAATACATTCTATGAAAAATATCCAGAAATTAAATCATATTTTGCAAAAGTTGTAGAAGATACAAAATCACAAGGTTATTCTACTACTTTATATGGTAGAAGAAGATATATTCCAGAAATCAATTCTGATAATCATAACACTCGTGAATTTGGTAAAAGAGCCGCGATGAATGCCTCTATTCAAGGAACAGGCGCAGATATTATCAAAATTGCGATGATCAAGGTGGATGAATTCTTAAAACAAAATAATTACAAAACTAAAATGGTCCTTCAAATCCATGACGAACTTATCTTTAAAGTTCCAAATGATGAAAAAGATATTATTTGTTCTAAAATTAAAGATATCATGGAAAATTGTGTCACATTGAAAGTAAAACTCACTTGTGAAGGAAGTATTGGAAAAACTTGGTACGATGCCAAGTAGGAGGTATTATGCCTGAATTACCAGAAGTAGAAACAGTTAGAAAATCTCTAGAAAAACTCTATTTAAATAAAAAAATTATTGATGTCGATATTCTTTTACCTCGCATGATATTAAGCGATATTGATGAATTTAAAACCAAAGTAATTAACGCAACTTTTATTTCATTTACTCGCATTGGTAAATATCTATTTTTAAATCTTGATAATGGGTATACCATTATCTCTCATTTAAGAATGGAAGGTAAATATATAAAAAGAAGTTTAGATGAAGGAATCACTACTCATACAAGAGTTATCTTTTATTTAAATGATAATTCTAAGATGTGTTATGATGATTCTCGAAGTTTTGGAATTATGAAATTAACAAAAACTGAAAATATCTTGAAAGAAAAAGAAATTTCCAAATTAGGTCCTGAACCATTTTCAATTAATGATGGAAGTTATTTATATAATATCTATCAAAAAAAGAATGTTGAAATTAAAGAAGCATTATTAGATCAAGAAATAATGACTGGTTTAGGAAATATTTACGCTGATGAAGTATTATTTGATACTTGTATAAACCCATTTAAAAAATGTAATAAATTAACATTACAAGAATGTAATTCTATTTTAGAATCAAGTAAAAAGATATTAAACCATGCGATTGAATTAGGTGGATCGACTATATCTAGTTATCATCCTGAAAAAGGAGTAGATGGAAGATTCCAAAATGAATTAAACGTCTATGGTAAAAAAGATTTATCTTGTCCTCGTTGCTCTTCCATTTTAAGAAAAGGAAGAATTGGAGGAAGAGGAACAACTTATTGTCCTAAATGCCAACATGTCGCTATATCTATTGGAGTAACTGGTAAAATAGCTTCTGGCAAATCTGAAGCATTAAGATATTTAAAATCTTTAGGTTATCCAATTTTTTCTAGCGATGAAGAAGTAGTAAGATTATATAAACAAAAAGAAACTAAAATTGCTTTAATCAACCTTTTTGGTGAAGGCGTTTTAAATGATGATGGAACAATCTCAAAACCATTTATTAAAAACGTTATATCACAAGATCAAACTAAAAAAATTGAATTAGAAAATATCATCCATCCAATGGTTAAAAAATCTATTATCAAATTCATCAATGAACATCGTGAAGAAAAAATTGTCATTTGCGAAGTTCCTTTGATGTTTGAAAAAAGATTTGATTTATTATTTGATTATATTTTAGGTACTACTTGTTCTTCTATCAATCAAATTGAACATTTAAAAAATCGTGGTTCAAAAACTATTTCCCAAGATTTAGTTATCGCCTTAAGCAACACATTTGATAAAAATATTTCTAAATGTGATTTCTTAGTTAATACTGATGGAAGCATTGAAAATGCCCATCGACAAATAGATGAAATTTTAAAAGGTATTGCATAAAAAAGTGCAATACCTTTTTTAGTAATCAAACAAATATTAGTTCACGTACAAATAAAAAATATTATCAAAAATTAGGATTTCCATAACAATAAATATTTACATATGTATTGCACTTAATAGCTAAATTAAAAATGTCAACAAATTGATTTGCAAGATTTATAAATCTTTCATCATCAGAATTATTAATTAATATTTTTGTAATATCCAATGCTTTATGTAATTTGTCATTTGGTATATCTTCATCTTCATATAAATCAATAAT
>CAVJGK010000111.1:0-4953 GCA_963648895.1 Lachnospiraceae bacterium
GAAGAAAAATCTTCATTATTAACTAATAAATTAATCATTGAAGCATTAATAATCTTAGAATTTAAGAATTTGATACTACCATTTTTTTCATTATCATAAATTAAAGTTAATACTTCATCACTTGTCATTTCATCATAATTATTTTCTTTAATTTGAGTAATAAATTCTGCCAATATATCAAATTCACTATCAGAAACATATTTTTCAGAATTTAAGGAAGTATCTGGAACAATTAAAGTAAAGTTATTGTAAATAACTTCAGTATCGCTTCCATCAATAGGACGAATATAATTACTAACAGTCGCTTTTAAAACTGCGCTCTTTTTTAATAATTCTTTGTTGGTAACAATTGTTTCAAGTAAATAATTTTTATCACCACTTGTTAATTTATCAACTTCAACAACATCGAGGAAATCAAAGAAATAATTTAATTCTTCCGAAGTTAATACTCCATCTTTTTTCGCTTTAGATGGAACAATAATCTGAAATTCCTCAAAATCATTATTGACTAAATAATTAGATAAACTACCTCTTAAGATTTCAGAAGAAGAAAATTCATTTCTTACTTTCTTAAATTCAGTTAATACTAAATTGATATCTTTAGAACTAAATGCATCTAAATCAGTTTTTTCAATAACTGCTAAAATCATATCAAATTCTTCATATTTAATGCTGCATTTTTGATTTTTAGAATTTGTTTCACATGCGCTTGAAGGAATAACAAGTTCAAATCCTAAAGAAGAAGCAATAGTTTCTTCATTATTGAAAATGTAATTAGAAAGAGTACTTCTAAATAAGTCACTATCGAGGATTGCGGTAGAAACTTCACTACGCGAAGAAGAATCTTTGACATTTTTAATTTTTAAAAGATTAAAGATATCTTCAGTATCAGAAATTTCACCTTTAATTAATTTTTTAATAAATTTATTAACTTCAATATCCCCATCTTTAGTTTCTACTAAATCTTTAGAAGTGGAAAGAAGGTTCATTAAAGATAATATCTTATAAGTTTCACCTTTATTTTCATCATCACTGACATAAGAAATATTATCAGGAAGAATAATATTATCTCTTGTTGTACCAACAATTGAAGCTAAAGTCTCTTCTAAATAATATTCAACAATCGATGTTTGCATTAAATTTTCTAACAATACAGAATCGCATAATTTTTCAACTGCGTTCATATATTCATTAGTTTTAGCGACTTCTAAAATAACCAATGGAACATTGGACGTATCTTCACCTTCATCTTTTAATGTTGTTAAAGCATCTGAATAAGAAGTTAATAAATCAGTGGATACATCCAATAAAGAATTTAATTCATTAATCCAGTCAATTTCATTATAAGAAGAAGCAGAAACTACTTTTAATTTTTTAAGTGATTTTACTTGTTGTTCTTCGCTCGGTGCAGCAAGATATTTAACTTCTGCAAAAGCATAAATACGTGATAAAACTGGATTTAATTTATCTTTATTTTCCGTTTCAAGAATCGATAATTTTTTAATACAAGGAAGTAAATCTTTAATTAATTTAACCGTATCAATAGTTTGATTGATATCATTTTCTCCATATTCATTACCTGTAAAATCATAAATTTTGGTAAACATTTCAAAGATGTATTTAACATCAGAAGTTTCCACAAGTAAACTAGGATTTAAATAAGGGAGAGTTTCAGTCGCATCACTTTCAAAAGGAATAACATTAGAAACATAGCCTTTTTTAAAACATATTTTTAATAACTCTTTTGTATCATCAGGAAGGCTATACAAAGGAGAAGTTTGATCATCACAATTGCCTAAAAATGATTGAGCGAAACCAAAGGCAAAATTGAATGTATAAGAATTTAAATCTAATTGATCGATAAGTTTATTAAAATCATTTTGGAAAGCTTCTATCTTATATAAAGAAACAATTTCGTCTAAAACTGTTTTTGATGTATCTCTTCCCATGATGATATCTTTAAATTCTTGACCACCGTAATGGAATAATAATTTAGTTCCTTGGGTGGCAAAAGAAGTAATGGCAGAAAGTTCATTTCTTAAGGAAACTGTTTCATTAAAGCCATTTTCTTCATCATTGATTTTTCCATGGAAGACAACATCTGTAATATATAAATAGAAAGGAATATTCTCTTTTGAATCAATCGCATTTAATACGCGGTAAATGCCATATTCACCATAATTAGAAAGAGATTGATACATCTTGATATATGGATCAATTGATTCATCCAAAGTGATTGTATCATCATCTTTATTTTGTCCTTTTCCACCAGTGGTGATATATAAAACATTACCAAAGATTGATAAGACAATAACGCTGGAAATAATCCCTCTTAATAAACCAATACTTGAACCGCCTAGTTTACCTTTAGATTTTTTATGAGGAACATTATTATGAGCGACTTCTAAGACGTAAAGATCTTTTTCTTCACCATAAGGATGTTTATGACAATATACCCTGTTAACAATGAATTTAGTTAATCCATAGAAGATATAAATAATGATGAACCAAATAAGGTTATAAACCATACTGACTAAAGTTCTAAGATATGCACCATTATCATATAAAGCTGTTGCATAGACATTATCTCCTAGCATTTTAGGAATAAATTCAACTAAGCAATCTTTAATCGAAGCGCATGAAGAAGAAACTCCTAAAATATTTTGAAGTCCGTTTTCACCCATGAACAGATTGACTAGTTGCAATAATCCCTTATCAACAACATCTAAATTAATAACTAATAAATATATTCCTAAATAAATACCAAAAACAATCAATGTGCGATATAAAAAGGCTAAAGATCTTTTCACTCCACGCTTATATCCAATTAAAGTATGAATAAATACGCTTAAAACAAAATATATTGTCGGTAAATATATTAAGATTAAATTAATTAATTTTGACATAAGTTCCTCCTTTCTATTAATTTTATTTTATTATTTATTTTGTTTTATTACCATACATATTAGAAATTGTGTAGTCTAAGTTGATTGTGATTGATTCATCAACTCCGTAAAAAAATCCTTTTGCTAAAGAAGTATCATGGATTGTAAGAGATTTAATATTTGAAGGAATTTCTTCATTGGTTGTACCAAATAAATCACCTAAAGTCTTACAACCTAATACTTTATTAACTTCAATTTCTTTTAAGTTTATATCACCTTTAAAGACATCTTTAGAAACATTAGCTTTTTTACAGACAAATTCAGTTAAAGATGTATTATTACTAAATGCACCTACATCACAATAAGTAAGATTAGTTGATTGATATTGTTTAATTGAGGTATTAGCCACCCCATATTTACCAATGGTTGAAAAATTAGTAGATAATTTATTTAACTTTCTTGCGTTATTAAATGCATAATCACCCATTGTTAAAGTTGATGAACCAGTATAGGTAAAAACTTCAACTGATGAATTATTAAAAGCATAATCACCAATCCCAACGACATTAAAGGTAATATCGCGGTCTTCATCAAATGGATTAGTTTCTCTTTGGCCAGTCAAATAATACCAATATTGTAAAAAATCAACATTAGAGGTATAAACAGATTTACCATTATAAGAAATTTCTTTTTCATTGCCATCATAGCCTGTTAAATAGCAATTATAATTAGATGAAGATTGTTTAACTAATCTATAATCAAAACTATCATAAGAATAATCTAAAGATGTGTATTTATAAACATAAGTTCCGGCAATAGAACCAATACCTAGTAAGATAGAAAAGAAAATTAAATAAAATCTACAACCTTTTCCAGGTTTATAAAGGTTCATGATTTCTTCTGTCTTAAAGACTTGTTTTAAATCTTTAATTTTTACTTTACCTTCATCGACAGAATTTCTAATTTCATATAATTTTAAATCGCGTTTAGCTTTCTTTTTTTCTAATTTCTTTTGATATTTATATTGTTTTTTATTTTCTTTTTCGATTTTTTTAAATTCTTTCTTTTCTAAGCCCTTTTTTTCTTTATAAGCTTCACCAACATAAGCTTGATAATTTTTTGTATTATCAACTATAACACCATTTTTATAAGATGATCTTTCATATTCAGCTTCAATCAATGTATAAGAAATCTTAACGCAGTTATATAAAACTTCTAATCTTCCATTTGGAGTAAAATTAGCATTAGAGTTAACTTTTAAATCTTTAAAACAGATTCTTGAAGTTGCGATTAATTCATCATTGTCATTATATTGATTAACATCAATAATAAATGAATGTAATGGTTGGACTAATGAATTATAGAAATTAAAAACAATAAATTTTTGCTTTGCTTTACTATCTTCAAAAATGACATATTCATTTAAGATAATTAAACAAGGAGAAAGAACTTCATATTGACATTTTTTTACGATATTAAATGAATTCATAAGATAATCTACCTCCATCCTTAATTTTTCTATTTCTCTTTTTTAGAATATGAACATTAATCCAATAGAAAATTAATGAAACAATGAAACATATTCCAATAAATATATAATCATACATTGAATTTAATAATGTTCTTTTAAAAATACCTGCACATAATTCAATAAAGAAATGTCTTGTAATAAAAGTTATAGTAAATAAAATTAAAGCTTTTAATAATGAATAAATACGTATTTTACTAACCTTTAATGGAACAATGACATTATAGTTAATTTCTATATCATTGATACGACCAATAATGATATTAACATTAGTTGTTTTTGCGTTTAATAAAATAACTCTTGAACTAGTTGTTGTTTCAAGTTCTGTTACTCTTAATACATTAATAACATCACCTTTAGCGTTATATTCCATCACATAAACTCTAGCTTTATGATAAGATTCATTATAATTTAAGATTAAATATTTATGAATTTTATCTTCAGAGATTAAATATTTCTTGATATATTTTTTTGAAGCATTATTAACTAAATATTCTTTTTGTTTTGTTTCTTCATCAATAGTTCTTTCATCAATTAAAT
>CAVJGK010000112.1:0-4918 GCA_963648895.1 Lachnospiraceae bacterium
ATCAAAAATAGACTTATCAAAATCATTAAGAATATGTCTTACTTTGTTATAATCAAAATTTGTGCGATATTCATTTATTTTTAATAATGTTTCTTTACATTTATTAAACTTAATTTTTAATTTGTTGATATCTTCAATTGTTTCTTTTAAAGAATCTCTCATCTTTTCAAATCTAGAATTAACAACTAAAGCATAATTTTTTTGTTCATCAAATTTATTTTCAATATCTTCTAAACCACTTTTAAAAGAACTACCAGGTTGATAGTTAATCTTAATAGAATTTAAAGAAGTAATGGAAGAATCTAAATCCTTAATTTTCTTTTCTAAATCATAACTTTCTTGTTTGACTTCAGTTATAGATTTATCGGTAATAATTTTTGCCATATTATCTATCTCCTTTAGTCATTTTTTCAAGTTCGTTGAGATGTTCTTCAATTCCTTCGATATAATCATCAATATCATTAATGATTAAATCAAAACTTTCGTATTTTCTTTTAAATTCTGCAGTTTTAGAATTATAAAGAATATCAACATCTAATATTTGTTGACCTTGTGCTTCTTCTAAAGCTTTAATCTTTTGTTGATAAATTGAATTAAATGCATTCAATTTAAATTGGTAATCTTGTTTTAAGTCTTCTAGTTCTTTAGAAGCTTTTTTAATATCGTCATTTTGTTTATTCGCCATAATTAAAAGAACCTTTCTAAAAACATAGAATCAATTTCTGTTTCTAATTCTTTATCAAGGGATGATAATGATGTTTTTTTGATATGATCCAAACGTGTTTGATAATCTTGAAGTCTATTTTCATATTCTCCAATTCGTTTATTGATTTCATCAATTTCACCTAAAAGTTTGTTTTTGAAAGATTCAAATCTTTTAGTTTCATATTTAATGGTTTTATCATTTGTTTGTTTAACTTGATTTGCTATACTTTTAACACAATCATTTGGTTCCATAATTTATCACACCCTTTAAAGCATAGTTATTTTATCATAAACAAACTTAATGTCACTATTTTTCACTTAAAATCATTATTTCATAAATAATGAAAGTGTTTTAAGGTAAAAAAAAGATACGAATTAACGTATCTAGTTTCTATTTTCGCCTTTGTAGAATACTGCAATAGATCCTGGTCCAATATGTGAGCCAGTCGCTAAATCATGAATTGCAACATAGATGTTTTTAACTCCACCAGCAATTAATAAATCTTTTAATTTATTTGCATCTTCAAGATCATCGCAATGAGAGATATAAACAACTTGGTTTTCTTTATCTTTAATATGTTCTAAACAAGTATTAGCGAGAGTTTTTAAAGCCATTACTTTACCATGTACTTTACCAGTGTTAACAATTTTAGCTTCATCTGCACCTTTTAATAAGACTTTGATATTTAAGAAAGAAGCAATTTTTGCAACAAAGTTGCTGACTCTACCAGTTTTTGATAAATATCTAATATCATCAACTGTGAATTCACTTCTTACCTTTAAAACTAAATCTTCGCTAGCTTTGATTACTTCTTCAAATCCTTTGCCTTCTTTGACTAATTTATAAGCTTCAATAGCTTGTAAACCTTCACCAAAGCCTGCAGTTTTTGAATCAATTACATGAACAACTTCTTCACCTTTTTCATCGTTGATTTGATTTGCAGCTAAAACACATGATTGATATGTTCCAGAAATACCACTAGCCATTGTAAAGCAAATGATTTTATTTCCTTTTTCTACATCTTCTTTAAATGCTTCTAAAAAATCATTTGGATTAATTAAAGAAGTATGAATATTTTTAAATGCGCGAAGTTCATCATAATATGCATGAGCGAATTTTTCTACATCAATATTATCATCATAACAATGATATGTCTTATCTTCGACAAATAAGTTCATTGAGACAACTTTAATACCTTCTGCATCTTGATCTTTTAATACTTTGTTATATAAATTACTGCCTGCATCACAATAAATTTTAATTTCCATGAAAATCCTCCTTATTGAAACTAACAATAATATAAAGTAATTTACCTTAAATTAAAATTAAATTTGTTCAAATACCTTTCTACAATTTATTTACTAATTCTACTAGCCAAAAATATTCTCTACCAGTAGTAGAATAGGCAGGTTTTACATTAAAAACAAGTCATATGTTTACCACATGCATAACCGGTAGAAAATGCAATTTGCATATTAAATCCTCCAGTAAAAGCATCAACATCTAAAACTTCTCCAACAAAATATAAGTTTTTAACTAATTTAGATTCCATAGTTTTTGGATTAATTTCTTTAATATCGACTCCTCCACGAGTGATAATCGCACGAGAATAATCGCCAAAAGAAATAAATTCTAATGAATATTTTTTTAAGTAAGTAACAATTTTTAATCTGTCTTCTTTTTTCAAACTTGCAAGAGGAATACGAGGATTTAAATCGACTCTATTTAAGAAATCTTTAATCATTGAAATAGGTAATAATTTTTCCATTTCATCTTTTAATCGACCTGTTTGGTTGTTTTTAATATCTTTAACAATACGCGCATCTAATTCTTCAAATGATAATGCCATTTTTAAATCAAGATATAATTTTAAATTATCACAAGGAACTACCAAAGACGATAATTTTAAAACAATTGGTCCATCAATAACGCCTTTTTCAAAAGTTAAATCACCTTCAATACAATGATGGAATTTGTCATTGTAAGCATGTAAAGCAACATTTTTTAAAGTTAAACCTTGGGCATCATAACTAACTTGGTCTTTAACTTTAATACATACTAAACTTGGATTAGTAGGTTTAATGTGATGGCCAAATTGAGTTGCGATTTTATATCCATCTCCAGTTGATCCAGTAGTTGGATAAGATAATCCACCAGTAGCGATAACTAAAGCATCACCTTCAATTTGCATCATCTTATTATATTTAACAATGAATTTATCTTCTTTCTTTTCAATTGAAGAAATATCGGAATGGCAATAGATTCTTACTCCATATTTTTCACATTCTTTAATTAAGCATCTAGTAATATCGCTAGCTTTATAAGAAACTGGGAATACTCTATTACCTCGTTCTGTTACTAACGGTACTCCATGTTCATTAAAAAATGAAATGGTATCTTTAGGACCAAATTCATTTAATGCTGAATATAAAAATCTAGCATTGGTTGGAACATGATTAATAAAATCATTAACATTACAGTCATTTGTGACATTGCAACGTCCTTTACCTGTTATATAAATCTTTTTACCAACTTTTTCATTCTTTTCTAAAATAAATACTTGATTATTGTTTTTTGCTGCTTCTAAAGCGCACATAAGTCCGCTTGGTCCGCCGCCTATAATTAATACTTTCATAAAATCACCCACTAAATTATACATTAAGAGTTTTTAATTTTAAATTTTAAAAGTAAAATACTTGTAAATTGTTATTATTGTTACTATAATCCTTTGCAAAACATTTTCAAAAGATGTTTTATATTATTTATAGGAGGTAAAAATTATGTCAAGAAGTATAAGTTATGAAGAAATCAAACAAAACGAAGAAATCAAAACATATATCACTGGTGCAGACCACGTATTAGCTTCTATGGGTTATACTAACCATTCATATGGACACGTTATGAAAGTCGCCGATAATGTTAGAGAAATATTAACTAAATTTGGCTATTCAGAAAGAGAAATTAATCTCGGTCAAATCGCTGCATACATGCACGATATTGGTAATGGTATTAACCGTATGACTCACGCACATACTGGTGCATTAATGGCATTTAATATTCTAACTAGATTAGATATGGATCCAAAAGATATTAGTTTAATCATTGGAGCTATTGGTAACCATGATGAAACTTCTTCTTACCCTATTTCTGCCATTGCTGCAAGTTTAATTGTCGCAGATAAATCAGATGTTAGACGTGAAAGAGTAAGAGATCCAGAAACACGTACTGAAAATATTCATGACCGTGTCAATTATGCAGTTGTTTCTTCAGCTTTAGATGTCAATGCAGAAAAAAGAGAGTTGACATTAAATCTAACTCTCGATACAACTATCACACCAGTTATTGATTATTTTGAAATTTTCTTAACTAGAATGAACTTATGTAGAAATGCTGCAGAAAAATTAGATGCAACATTCAAACTTATTATTAATGGATTGGAATTAATTTAATTATTAATTAGTTCTAATCCTTTTTATTTTCTTCAATAGTAGTTATTTCTTCTTTTTTCTTGAATAATCTATTTTGGCAATATCT
Source organism: Lachnospiraceae bacterium (assembly GCA_963648895.1). Classification (GTDB taxonomy): domain Bacteria; phylum Bacillota_I; class Bacilli_A; order RFN20; family CAG-449; genus UBA3210. The sequence continues at coordinate 4,241 of CAVJGK010000112.1, forward strand.
TAATAATACATAACAAATTAATGATCCAATACCATTACCTAAAGCAATGATTAAAAGATAACCTACTGTTTTTAAAGTCCAAGCATTAGCCGCGGAGAAATAATAAGCATCTGCGACACAGTGTTCAAATCCACAAAGGATAAAAACAATAATAGGTACTACAACGCCAAATAATTTAGAAACAGGATGGATATCATATCTTTGCACTTCTACAGCGATAAAAATCATTACGCCGCATCCGATTGCAAGTAAGAAAACACTTAATAATGAATCGTTTAATTTAACATTTGAAACTGCTTCAGCCGCTTCAATAACATTCATTCTAGTAAGTCTTCCTAAAAATCCCATTGCACTTGCGCCGATAACATTACCAATAAAAATAACAACTAAATCTAATAAATATTTAGGTTTATTGTCTAAGATATATCCTACTTTACCTGTGAATAAATGTAGTTTTAATACAATGATACAGAATAATCCAAGGGAGAATAAAAAGCTTGCGAATATTGGAGACATCCCTTTAACATTTAAATATACAAAGCCTCCAAAGCCAATTAATAAACCTGCAGCAATGCTTGATATTAATAATTTAACATATTCTAATAATTTAATTTTCATACATAACTCCTAAAGTCACATTGAATATTATATTCAAATGTGGCTTTTAAGAAAGTAAAA
>CAVJGK010000113.1:0-4905 GCA_963648895.1 Lachnospiraceae bacterium
TAATAACCATATCTTTTCGATGGATTAATAAATCAATCTGGGCACCTTTTTCACTGAATTTTGATCTCCATGAATAAACTTTCGTCATAACTCCACTAATACCTAAAGCTTTTTTAATAGAATCAATATTATTCAAACATAATATTTCAAAAGCGTGTCCACTCCAAGAATAAAACGAAGGAGTATTAATGAAAGATATCCATTCATCAAATTCTTTTTTTACTAAAAATGAATTTGCAAATAAAACAAATGGATCAATTACTTGATAGAATTTATTATTTATTGAAGTTTTGTAATTATCGTATTTCCTAATAAATCCACATTCTTTTAGTTCTTCTAAAGTAGTAGTTAAACTCTTCCCATCTCCAATATTTTTAATTTTAGCAAGCTCTTTTCGTCTCATTCCGTTTTCTTTTTTCACTAACGCTTCAATTATTTCTCTATGTTTTCCTTTTGAAGAAAAAAGTGATTTAAACAATGCTTCATATTCGTCATGTAGCGCACCGCTTTCTTTAAAGAATAAATTATCAATATTTTGAGGAATGGATAAATTTTTATCTAACAAATTCCAATAGTATGGAATTCCTCCAAAAATCATATAACATTCTGCAACTTGGCTTTTATTGTATTTTAAATCAAAATAATCGTTTAATTTTAAGCATTCACTTAAAGAAAATGGCAATAAATGAATCTTTCTAGTAAGTCTGTTATAAAACCCACCTTCATCCTTAACCATATTTTTTAAAATCCAGGAAGTTGCACTTCCGCACACAATTAATATTAGATCATTTTTTGTTGATGCATATGTATTCCAAAATAAATCTAACGCTGCTTTAAAATCACTTTTTGGAGTGTCAAGCCAAGGAAGTTCATCTAAAAATATGACTCTTTTATTAGTTCGTGGATCTCTGTAAATAGCATCACTTTCGAGTATTTTTTTTAAAAGCGAAAAAGCGTCTAACCAATCAGTTATTTTTTCATCGTCTTTAAGCCCATATTCTTTTAAAGAATTATAAAAGTTTTTTAGCTGGTATGTTTTCCCTTCATTATTTATTCCACTAGTATAAAAAGAAAATTTATAATTGAAAAATTCTTTGATAAGGTAAGTTTTACCTACTCTTCTTCTACCATAGAGAACGACGAATTCAGCTTTTTTAGATTCTAATGTATTTTGTAAATCCTTTATCTCTTTTTCTCTTCCAATGATATTCATAAATTTCTCCTTTTTTCCCTAAAATCATCTTTTAAATACAAGTTTTAGGGAATTATCTAACAAAATTATAAAGAAGTTTGTTGAATTTTCAAACATAATTCCCTAAAAGTGCCTTTAAAACGTAAGTTTTAGGGAATTATCGTAAAATATAATAAACTAAACGTTCTAATTTCCCTAAAACCACATAAAAATTATAAGTTTCAGGGAATTATCTATAGATTAGTCCATTCAATTAGCCTTTTAAAATATTTAATTTATAAAGAAAAAGCCCAAAATAAGCTAATTTGACTCATTTTAGGCAAAAATAAAAAAGTTTGGCATTGTATCAAACCTATTCTTAATTTTGCTGTGTTTGGTTTACATAAATGATACAAATGCAACCACCTTTAAAATAGGTACTTTTAGAGCATTTTAGTATTGTGGATAATTTTTAGTTGGTTTCGATACAATTGCAACCACTTATGAATTTGAGCATATAAAAAGGAAGATCAGTTAAGATCCTCCTCTTTTGAAAGGCTTAGGCCCCTAGAAGCATAATTATTTGTCGCCCAAATTGTGTTTTTCTTCGTGGCGCGATCGATAAGCAATATTGAACAAAAAGCTAAGAGAAATGCTTTTAACGTTGTGGCTAATCCTCCTTATCTTCAATCATCTTATATACTGAATAACTACCGTGAGATTTCAAAGCGATTTCATTTATGTTTTTCGTTAAAAACAACTCAAAGCGATTCGTTAATTTTCCAGTGAGGTCATAATGATAAATTGAGTTACCTTCATCAATAACATAAGTGATATTTTCTAATTTATCATATGATTTCCACTTTTCTAAATCTTCTTTATTGATAAAATACCCGAAGAAGTCATTTACATCATCATTATCTAATTCCACGCCTTTTCCGACAACGAAACATTTACCATCAATATAAAATTTTCCTGGTATGCAAGATACTAAAAACGTATCGCCATCAGCCTCGTTCTGGCTCGTGGTTGAGGTATTATTTCCTTCATCAGAAAAATTATAGGATGTATCATCAGTAACAGTTTCACTAGGAATGCCATCTAAAGAGCATGATGAAAGAAAACTGAGTGATGACATCGCCATTAACAAAAAGGAAATTTTTTTCATTATCTCTTACCCCTTTTATATTATAGATAATCTCTTTTGAAATGCTATTTTTACCATTTTCGGCACCTTTTTGAATAAAAATTAAAGAATGTTACTTTAGATGTCTATTTTTCGTCAATGAAACGCCTTATTTCTAACCATTTGCTAATTTGTAGGGGCTTTCGCTAAATTGTAGGTGCAAAAAAGACCTTTTGCTAAATCGTTGTTAAAACCTAGCTTTCGCTAAATTGTTGATTAGAAGAAAAAAGGTCCAAAATAAGCAGCAAACGTTGCCTACCTCAGGCCTCTAGTTATTGATAGAAAGGGAAAATATCCCTATTCGTCAAAGAAAAAGGCTTGATAACAACGTATCAAACCTATGCTTTCTAAATGTCTAGAAACTCAACATTTAATAAATTTCTTATCCCCTTCATAAAAGTTCGTACCCTTGAACTAGTTTCGCGCCATTTTGTTGCGATACTAGATTGTCAATTCAACGGAGTTTCAATCCCTTACAACACGCTTATCAATATTTTCCTTCGAATAATGCATTAACATGTCATTCGAAAAAACCATTCCGCGAATTCATCTTACGCTTCATCGATAACCTCCCAATATCCGCCTTTGTCTGGGCCTTGATGCTTGATAATCCCTTTTTCTTGCAATTTATTTAAGTGATGCCTAACGCTTCCTTCAGTCTTATTTAAAATTAACGCAATATCTTTTCTTGAGATTTTGCCATTGCTTTTTAGTATTTCCACAATCTCTTTATCAATGTTTTCTTGTTGTTTTCTGTCAGTTTTTCTGGTGGTGGCATCAAAACCGTCGCGATTAAAAGGAATAACCACGTTGATATAAAAATCAGAAAAAACATAAGCGTCTTCTCCATAAACCTTTACAACCGATGGTACTCCATGTCCGCTTTCTTCCGCGAAATTGCAAGCTCTAAAGATATCAAACAATTGTTTGTTGACCGGTTCGCTTTTTCCTCTTAGGAATTGCTCTTTCGTTAAAGTCTTTGGGATGCCCCCGAAAGATTCAATTTCTAATCTATCCCTATAAACATAAATGCCAGGGTGATTGCTTTCGCTCCACTTATTGTGTACGCATGCGTTTATCCAAGCTTGTTCAAACGCTTCAGTATCAAACATTTTCATTTCTTTTCTGGGTGTAGTTTCCAAATTTATAAACGTTTGATTGATTGAGTTAATATAATTCTTCGCCTGCTCCATGGCTAATAGCAGGCATTTTCCGCCGAACTCCTCTCTACTTAAATATTGCGTCTTGTCATTAGATGAGAATGTGGCAACATTAATAACAATATCGTTTTTATCAGACAGTATTTCAGCTAGATAATTATATTCACCATTCTTTGTTAATAGATGATAATTGTCTAAAAATGTATTTTCTGAAATGTGGTTATCGTTAAATAGAAGATAATTCTTTAGAATCTTAAAAGTTAAATCTTTTTTCCTTGAAGGAATATCTATTATATTCTGCTCATGAATCTGTAAAGACTTAATAAATCTATCCTGAATTTCTTCAGGTAGTAGGCTTTTGCAAGATGAGCCAATACGAACATAGCAACCCGCTTCAGACATACCATACTTTTTAATATAAAATAATTGATTGCCTTTCTTTACTTCGATTTTAATAATATTCTTCCCTTCAAGTGTTTCGTGATACTGATTCACGAATGAAACGCATCTTGGTGAAATTTGATCCGTTATGACATCAGATATTTTCCTCATGTTTTCGTCGATATTATTTATCCCAATGATTTCGCGGTTGTTTTTTATGCCTAAATAAATAGTGCCACCGTCTGTATTCAAAAATGCGACAATCTCCTTGGCTAAAGAACTGTTTAAAATTTCTTTTAATTCTATATTATTATCCTCATCAATAAACGTATTCATATCCTCCTACGATTATATTATGTCACAAAAACAACCAGAAAACAGCCAGAAAACAACCAGAAAATTTGTACTTCGTCAAGCAATAAATAATACATTCCGTTGTCCGTCATTTGGTTTTGAACATATTTCATAAACTTGTTGGGATCGACTTCCCGTTTTTCCTTTTCGAGAGCAACGATATTTTCTCCTATTTTATTTAAGTCTGAATTAGAGTCAAACGCGAATTTTATAATATGGCTTTCGTCTACGCCTTCGCTTTTCAGCGTTATATTTTTCAATGTCTACTGTGCAGTTTGTTTTTTCTTCCAAGTTAGTGTTTCCACATCTTAAACATTTCAGTTCTTTGATAAATGCCTCTCCTATTTATTTTATTAATTTTATAAAAAAACTTTAGATTTCAACTTTCATCATCTTCTATTTTATATAGTCGTGTTCTTATCCCGCTAATTTCATATAAAAACTCATCTAAAATTAATGTGGTGTCATTTAAAGACTTGTAGCAAATGATTAAAAAGTAGCGTATTTATGCGTTTAAATAATAAAAAAGCCTGACACGTTAATTGCATCAAGCAGATTTTTAATTGATGTGTGTAAAAAGTTCAAATGATACAAATGATTAAAAATACCATAGGTATAAAAGTTAAACTGATACACTTGGTGGAATGCAGATG